>QHXD01000121.1 GCA_003223895.1 Acidobacteriota bacterium | reverse complement strand
CCGTTGGTCGTGTTCACCCCACCTGGTGATTGCGAGGACTTCGTGACCGGTGGCGGGTGGATTACCAGCACACCGTCCGGCGCCAAAGGAAACTTCGGTGTCGCCGGCGGCATCCGCAAGGGCCACCTCTGGGGCCATCTCGAATACATCGATCACGGAACCGGCATGAAGGTTAAAGGGACTGGCGTCACAGCTTACGTGCCGACCGGTCGAACTTCGCGTCATATCGAGGGCAACGCGGACATCGACGGCGAGAGCGGCATGTATATGGTGGACGTGAGCGATGAAGGCGAACCGGGCAGCCACGATGTCTTTAGGATCGAGTTGTCAAACGGATACGTGGCCGGAGATACAGGTACTCTGGACGGAGGCAACATCCAGCTACATAAAGCTTGTCCGTTCTAACTGGGGCAACTTCCAGCGTGGGCAAATAGCCGACATCAGGGACGCTTCCGGCGGCCGGAATCTATTTTCTTCAACCTGTCGAGTTCCGAGCTCAACCTGTCGAGCTCGGAGCTCAGCTGGCGGATTCGCTCATCCCGCAGCTTCGCGCTTGCAGCGGTGTCTCCAGCAATGTGATTGAGTTCGGACCGAAGAGCAAGGATGAGATTAGCCGGCGCTACGAATGAGCTGCTGGGATACTCGTGGACGATCTGCTTCAGTACAGCCGTCGCCCGCAGCCAGTCCGAATTTGGATTGCGTAATACGTACGACAGTCCCAGACGAAACAGTTCCTGGTCGCACGGACAGCCTGGAGGCAGGAGCCGCAGATAATTCTCGTAGGCTTGTGCGGCCTCATCGTAAATACCCGCTCCGAAGGAGCGGTCAGCTTGCTCGAGCTCAGCGGCCGCCGGAGATCGAACGACAGGCGGTGGAAGCACCAGTGGCGCCCCCGGGAGAGCCTCGACTCGCAGAGGCGGAAAAGCCACCGCTGGCGGAGCCGGAAGAACTGCGACGGCCGGAAAGGCCACAACTGGCGGTCGTTTCTGGCAAGCGGTAACGATCAGAAGAGTCCCCATTATATGGGCGGCTAAGAGCTTTGCCCACATCTGACAGCCTCCTCGTTGGCATCCTGCAATTACAAATTTAGAAAAAGCTTCCGCCGCTCGGATTCACTGATGGAATTTCGGGAAGTTTACAATCTCTCTGTTGGCCGGCGAGAACTTTAGCGCATTCTCGAAGAGGTTGCAATCACTCCAGGTACATTGCCGATCATTCATGTTCTGGCCGGTTTTGCAACACCCTCGCATGGAAGAGAACACACCTCGAAGAGTTCATTGCGAATTCCGGCGCGGTGTCATTCCGCGGTTTCGACCATAGGCCACTTCATTTCAATACCTGGTCCGCCATTTTCGCCCGGCAATCCGCCGGTATGGAATATAATTGAGGAACTGTCGTCTCGACTTCTTTCCTGGATTGGTTCCGCCACGTCCTCGGCGGTCAAACACCTTCCCAAGCGAGAAACCTGGATTGCAGAGTGGTGGGCTTAGCGCACGCCACTTTCACTTTGTCAGGAGAACTCGTTGAAAGATAAAACCAACATTCGGTACATGGGCTTCAGGTCGGCAAATGAGGGAGGCCGGGTCTTCGACTTTTCTTTTTCCGAATCGGCGGGGCAAAACTTTCTCACGTCGTTTGAGATTCCCGCTCGGTTTTTCACGGGAGCTGACCGCGTGCGGCTGCAGGAGGGCGTGAGCATTTGCTACGCGAAACTCAAACACCTGCTTGAAATCAGCCCGCTGACCGACGTGCCCGACCTGTTGTGCCTCACGACCTCTGATATCGCCCAATATCGCGAGGTCCTGCCGGGCTCGTCCAAACAAAGGTCGGATCCTTATTCGCCCAGGACTGAGTGAATTGACAGGGAGAAGCGAGAGACTTCGCAATGAGGCGCATCAGGCTTAGATCTTCTTGTGGAGGTTTGCGCGAGGCCTGCTCTGAACCAGATTTCACTTAACTGCTTTAGGTAAATATCCCGCCCCGTCACACCTTTATCAGGTATAATAGAGAACTCCTTCTGGTTAAGCACAGTCCGATGGATGTATCTCTATTGATTCAGCAGAAATTGACTGAGTTGGGTTTGGATCAGCGGGACCTGGCCGATGCTGCGGAGGTCACGGAGTCCTATATTTCCCAACTATTGAGCCGGAAGAAAATGCCGCCCGCTCCAGAGCGGACCGACATCTACGACAAGCTTGGAAAGTTTCTGAAGCTGCCCGCCGGCAAGCTCGCCGGCCTGGCGGATCTCCAGCGGAAGCAGGAACTCAAAAAGAAAATACAAAGTCCGCCGGCCCCGCTGTTCAGAGAGGTTCGAGAGCTTCTTCTTGAAAAATGTAAACGGGAGAGACGAGGCCAGGTACGGGCGATCTTTGAAAAAGAACCTTTTGGCGAACTTGAACGCCTGATCAGCCAGAAGCTCCTGGATGTTGTCAAGACATTGGCCCGGGAGGAGCTGAATCGTGAAAACTGGCTCCGGATCGTGGCTCGGGAGAGCGGTCGCAGTTATAAGCAAATGCGAGTCGCTGTTCTCGAATTCCTGGACACGGATGTGTTCAACGTCACACCGGACAGTTGCATTGCTTTCTTGAATCCGCTGATCGTGACGTGGGACGTCGATCTTGCTTCATTCGGTCTGGAGATCGTCTTGAATCCCAAAATCGCTGCCGCCAGCTTGAAGAAATTTGAATTTGCTGAGAAGGAAGCGGTCGGACCATCCGAGGAAGAACCGGGCTTGCGGGAGTTTCTCAAAGATCGATCTCTAAGCGGAGAAGCGACACCCGAAGAAGTCGAGTTTCTCCGACAGTTGCGTTTCAAGAATGGGCGGAGGCCGACTGCGTTGTATTACTACCGGGAGTTGCAAAATTTCAGAGACCCTATTCATTTCCGTCGAAAGTAGATATCGTTTAATGCGTATTACCGAATGGTCGAAAGTTGACATGAAATGGTATTTCGGAGTGCTGTGTCAGAAGTGCGGGTCACCGATCCTCTTTGCTCTGGATCGCAGTGACGGAGCAAGTGTGCCTGCCCCCGCCGCAAAACTCGTGCTGACTTGCTCGCTGGCCGGATGCCGCCACCAGGCGGACTACAGCGGGGCCACCATTTCGCGCTTTCAAAAGCAGCCGGATGTAACAAACGAAGGCAAAAACCAATGATGAATGCAGAAAAGACTCAAAGCAAAAGCACGGAGTTGAAGGTGTGGTGCGAACACTGCAGCATCCGGATTGCTCCGAATGAAGAACGGACGGCGGTCAGCGGAAAAGTCTATCATGTTCGTTGTTACTTGAAACTGCCCGCGATTGCTAAGCCGAAAGCGTGAAGTTTGGCGGCCGTTGGAACGGATGAGAAAAACCTTGTATGAAACTTCTTCAAGGGTACACCGTTGTGAGCCTCCTGGGAGCCAGCAGGGACGCCGGATGGGTCGTCGCCATGATTCTGATCTGCGTCCTGACCTTTACCATCTCGTCAATATGCTTAACCATGACAGGTGAATTTAAAAGGCATGGACAATTCTAGTTCTGCAGTACAATGTACGGGAATTAGTTAAGCCACAATATCTATTGCGTCTCTAGGGATCTCTGCCTCTTGCCCGATAGTCTTCAGGCCTTTCTCGCAAGCTCCAGAAGCTCCTTTCAGATTAAAAGGGTGATCACGTGAAAAAGATGGACCGTACCTTCGCCGTAGCTATAGGCGGGGCCGCAGGACAGGGTGTGGCGACTCCAGGAGACATCTTCGCCAAGATCTTCGCCCGGCGGGGACTCCACCTTAATGCTTACAACGCATATCAGTCGATCATTCGTGGTGGACACACGTTTCTCACAATTCGCGCGGGGATCGAAGAAGTCACATGCTTCGGCGATCACATCGATTTATTGATTCCGCTCAATCAGGACTCCATGGACCGGCACATTGGCCTGATGAAGGCCAACGCCGCCGTCGTTTATAACAGCGACACGATCAAGCCCGGCTCCCTGACGCAAGCCCAGCTCTGCCCGCTTCCGGTAAATCAACTCTCGAAGGGAAGCCGCAGCAAGGTCGAGCAAAACACGCTGGCGCTGGCGGCTTCGCTGAGAATGATGGGAGTAGATTTTGAGCCTCTTGCAGAGATCCTCACCGAACAGTTCATGCGAAAGGGAAGCAAGGTCGTAACCGAAAACCTCGATATTGCCCGTGTCGGTTATGACTACGCAGGCGCGAACTTCCAGCCTTTTGCGTTTCCGCTTCCGATGAGCGGGATGCAGTATGCAGTGCTTTCCGGCAACACCGCGCTCGCAATGGGAGGCGCAGCGGCGGGAGTAAAGTTTTACTGTGCTTATCCGATGAGCCCTTCCACCGGAGTTCTGCACTGGATGGCGGCTCATGCCCGGAGCGCCGGAATCCTGGTCCGCCAGGTGGAAGACGAGATCGGCGTGATCAATATGGCCATCGGCGCCGCTCACGCGGGTGTCCGCGCCATGTGTGCAACTTCAGGCGGCGGATTTGCGCTGATGACCGAGGGTCTGGGAATGTCGGCGATGATGGAAACACCAGTCGTTGTCATCGACGTGCAACGAGCCGGCCCGTCCACCGGCGTGCCGACCAAGACCGAACAAGGAGATCTATGGCAGATGCTGGGCGCCGGATTCGGCGACTTTCCACGACTCATCGCGGCGCCGACCGACATCCTGGATTGCTTCAGACTCGTTCCGGAAATGCACAACCTTGCCGACCGTTTCCAGTGCCCCGGGATCATTCTCGGCGATTTGCTGCTCTCGGAAGGCCGGTCCTCGGTTGATCCCAAACAACTCAACTTCGATACGGAAATCGATCGGGGCGAGATGATCGTTTCCGCTGATCCTGCGAATGGAGAGAATGGTTACAAGCGCTACAAAATCACCGAAAGCGGCATCTCTCCGCGCGCGATCCCGGGCGTGCCAGGCCATACGCATACGGCAGCGACGGATGAGCACGACGAAGACGGTGTGCTGATCAGCGACGAATTCACGAACCCGGCCAAACGCCGGGCGATGATGGACAAGCGGCAACGGAAAGTCCTCGGCATCGAAGCAGCCGTTCAGCCCCCGGTTCTCATCGGTACACCAACTGCGGAGGTCACACTGGTCGGCTGGGGTTCCACTAGCGGTGTGATTCGCGAAGCTGTAGCGATGCTGAATGAAGAGGGCATCTCCGCAAACCAGCTTCAGATCCGGTGGATGGTACCGCTGCACGGAGAAGCCATCGTGAACATCCTCAAGTCCTCGAAGTACACGATCATGGTAGAGAACAACTACAGCGGGCAATTCGCGCGCTATCTCCGCAGCGAGACGAGCTATGTCCCCGATGGCTGCATCCGAAAATACGATGGCGAGCCTTTCATGCCGCATCACATTGTCGAAGCGGTCAAAGAACAACTGGCGTGCAAGACACACAAGACACAACAACTGTCAGTGCCGGTGCACGAAATCATGGTGTAAGCCGAGGAGCCTGATAAGGGAGCAAATATGGCGACTGTACTTCAATTGCAACCACTGACCGCGGCCGATTTTAAAGGAAAGGTCGATCCGGACTGGTGTCCCGGCTGCGGTGACTTCGGCGTATTGTCTTCTCTTCAGAAAGTTCTGGCTGAGATGAATATCTTGCCCCACAACGTGGTTACGATCAGCGGCATTGGTTGCTCCTCCAACCTGCCGGGATTCATCGATACTTATGGTATGCACACGCTGCATGGCCGCGCGCTGGCCGTGGCCACTGGCGTGAAGATGGCCAACCACAAGCTGAACGTGGTGGTAACGGGGGGTGATGGAGACGGGTTCGGCATTGGGGGAAATCATTTTATCCACACGATACGCCGAAACGTCGACCTGCTGTACGTCGCGATGGATAACCAGATTTACGGCCTGACTACCGGTCAGACTTCGCCGACCAGCCGTAAAGGAATGAAAACGAAGTCGATGCCTTATGGCAACGTTGAAGAGCCGATCAATCCCATAACGCTGGCCCTCGCCGCGGGAGCGACGTTTGTGGCACGCGGATTCAGCGCTGAACCCAAACACCTCGCGAATCTGATAAAGCAGGGTTTGGAGCACAAGGGTTTCTCCTTCATTGATGTGTTCAGTCCGTGTGTTACTTACAACCACGACAACACTTATGCCTGGTTCCGCGAACGAATCAAAAAACTTGAAGATGACGTGTCCTACGATTCCTCTGATTGGCATGAGGCAATGAAACGCGGCCTGCTCTGGGGGGACGAAATCCCGATCGGAAAATTCTTTCAGAGAACGGACCTGCCTTCACTCCACGAGGCCGAACCTCTCCTCGATCAGGGGGAGCCTCTGGCTCACCGCGAACTCCGGATTGCACCGGAGATTGTTCGCAACTTCATTACGGAATTGATGTAAGGCAAGGAGAATAGCCGCGATCCACGGATGCAGGTTGCATACTTAACTATATCAGGTAAAGTCAGTATTAATACAAGACTAATATCGGGCCGTGTAGTACACTGGTTTGGTTAAGTGCTGAGTAACGTTTTCGCAAGCCGTCAGACATTCGGAGGTTTTAGTTTGAGTAGTCATTTCGACACAAAATTCAGCGATGCCCTGCTTGGGTTCAATGGCGAAGCCGATGTTTACTGTCAGGGTATTTCGGACGGCGTCGCACACGATTACGCTATGGATTACACCAGGATGCTCCAGAATCGTGCGAAAGGAATTGAAGGTCCACTTCCTCGGATTCCAAAGGGCCTATTCGAGCCAAATCGCAACCTGATCCGATCCACGCTGGACAGGATGTGTGAGAAGTACTTTCCCTCGAAATAGAATCGCGAATTCGCTACTCTATCGGCCCTCTTCTTCCGTCATCTGCCGAGCGAACTCATTATTAGTTAATTGGAACACTATGCAGGACACAGATAAAGCGCCACAACTAGACGAGCGCATTTGGCAAGCCTGGATAAAGAAGAACGCGGCGCAGGACAAGTTCAGGTTTGCCAGGCGCGTACGAGTCATAGGGCTTCTCTCGGCCTTCCTGGCCTTGAGTGCGGTGTTGTGGAGACTCGCCTAACGATTCTGCCACTGAACATTTTTCCAGTCGATCAGTCGAAGGTAAGCTTCATTATGGTGAGGACCATTTCCTTTCAGAAATGTGGTGGCCATACCGGAACGACGGCCGGAAGCCCCTGCCCTCAAAAGTTGAACGCCAACTGGCCAGGACAATCAAACCAGTTCGCATCGCAACGGCAGCTCGGCCTTAAGCGAAGGAGGCGCGGTCCATACCCGCGCCTTTTTCTTATCACTTCCGACCCTTTTCCACCTCTTGGCTTTAGTCCCCCCTTCTGACCGTGCCACAAAGTTGGGTCAAGCCCGTTATGCTCGATGCCGTTTCAATGGTATGCAGAGCCTGGAGGACTTGAACAGCCGTATCGTGCGGCAACGACCGGCGAGCGCATCCGAGAAACTTTGTGTTCAATTCGTCTTCCGTCAATCGGCCAGGATATCCGCGGGCGCCGTCTGCCCGATCGGAAACGGTGCGGCCGTCCTTTAATCGAACGGTGACGTTGGCCTGCGACAATGGCGCTGCAGCATCGAAGGCCGGGTTGGCGCGCAACGTGACGAGAGGCAACAGGTGCTGAATGCGGGAATCTTGAATCTTTACCACGTCGAATGTCTCTATTGTCGGGTGACCAAACACGATCGCCGCTCCTGCACAGAAAGGCATGCTGAATTTGGCTTCAAGCGCGGTAGATGGCCGGCTGTGAATAAGCAGCCGGGGCGTCATCGAATCGACCTCGACGTCAATCCCCTCGATGTTGTCGGCAGTGAAGTTGTATCGGCGCTTGAGATCGAGCAACACGTCAAGCGGAGGGTGTGTCGCGGCGCACGATGGATAGAGTTTGACGGTGACGCCCGTGTCGAGGATTTCCCAGCGAGATCCCAGGTCTGCAATTGCGTCTGGAAGCGCGTGTGGCGATTTCTCGCTATCCATGGCCACGAGATAACCCTGTGGGCCATCGATCGCTTGCTCGCTGGCGACGAACCCGGCCTTGGCGAGGCGCGCGGCCATCACTCCATTGCGCGCCGCCATACCGGCATGGAGCGGCTTCACCATGCTGCCGAGATTTTCCTTCACGCCGCATGCGAGCGAAGCCGCGATTCCGAGTGCGTGAACGCTTTCCATTTGGTTCAGTCCGAGAAGCCGGGCAGCGGCGGCAGCTGCGCCGAGCGTCCCAATGGAAGAGGTGCAGTGCCAACCCCGCTCGTGATAGTGGCGGGGATTCATGACAAGCCCGAGCCGGCATTCGATTTCGAAGCCAACGATGTATGCGTCGAGCACGGCACGGCCCGATGTGCCGCTCAGTTCCGCGGCAGCCAACGCCGCCGGAACCAGAGCACAACTGGGATGCGCCATCGAAACAAAGCACATGTCATCGTAGTCGTGCGCGTGCGCAGCGACTCCGTTAGCAAGCGCAGCATCCGTTGCGCTTGCAAGTTCCGTGGTGCCCAATATTCGGCACTTGCCCCGGCTTTCCGACACGATCGTTCGACGAATGATGCTCGCCGCAGCTTCCGGAGCGCCCGCGAGAATGACGCCAATCGTGTCGCACAATGCGATCGCCGCCCGATGCCGCGCTTCGGCTGGAGGGAGGCTCGAGGTGATGAAATCCGCCAGGGAATGTGTGATATGAATCATATTTCCAATATAGGGCTGACTAATTAATATGGACACCTCACGGTGCGGAACAACTCTCACGGTAAGGGGTGAATCCAATGAAAACCAGCTCACGGATAATTATACTTGCCGCTGTCATGATGCTCGCAGCCGGAAACCTGCACGCGCAAGGCGCCACGGCCGCCATTTCCGGCACCGTCCTTGACCCAACAGGCGCCGCGATCCCTGGCGCGTCGATCAGCGTCAGAAACGTAGGAACGGCGTTTACCCGATCGGTCATTTCCGATGACCAGGGCCGATACGTCGCTCCAGAGTTGCCGATCGGGAATACGAGGTGCAGGCATCCCTCGCTGGATTTCAGACAGTAGTGCGCCGCGGGATCCCCCTGACAGTAGGCAGCCGGCCCGTGATCGACCTGCAATTGCCCATCGGGCAAGCCGAGGAAACGATTAGCGTAACCGGGGACCTCTCCCAGGTCGAGACCACATCTTCCAGCGTTTCCTCGCTCGTTAATCAGACGCAGATGCGCGAGCTACCCCTGAACGGCCGGAACTTCGAACAACTGATCCTGCTGGCGCCCGGCGCCTTGTCGTACCCGGCGGGAGGCAGCAGCGCGCTCGTCGGCCGTGCAGCGACATACTCCGTTTCCGGCTCGCGCCCCGAGGGGTACGGGATGCTGCTTGACGGCGAAAACATCCAGAACTGGTGGCAGAGAGGAACCGGCGCCGCGGTCACCGGCACATCGCTGGGAATCGAAGCGATCGCAGAGTTCCAGACCCTCACCAACACTTACAGCGCCGAGTTCGGCGGCAACGGAGCCGTGATCAACTCCGCAACCAAGTCCGGAACAAACTCCTTCCACGGCTCCGTTTACGAGTTTCTGCGCAACAACGCTCTCGACGCGCGCAATTTTTTTGAGCTGAAGAGCGCGGCGCCATTTCGCAGAAATCAGTTCGGCGCCAGCGTTGGCGGTCCTGTGAAGCGAAACAAGGCGTTTTTCTTCTTCAACTATGAGGGGCTCCGGCAACACCTGGATCAGACCTTCCAGGCCTTCGTACCGACGCTTGCCGCTCGCGCTCAGGCAGTGCCAAGCGTCAGACCGATAGTCGACCTGTACCCGGCGCCCACCACGGATTTGGGCGGCGGTATCGGAACACTCATCACGGTGGGCGGCCAAACGGCGAAAGAGGACTACTACTTCGGGCGTTTCGACTACACCTTGTCTCCGACGGACACCATGTTTGTTCGCTACGTCAACGACATCGGAACGCTCGTGGCCACCACGGCGATTCCGCTCTGGCCGACTCTCGACCGCTCGGCAAATCGATACTCCACCATCCAGGAACGCCATATCTTCTCGCCAACCCTGCTCAACTCGTTCGGATTCGCCTTCACCAGGCCCGATACGAACGAGACGCAGCCGAACAAGTATCCTCCGTTGCAGCAGGCCTTTCCTGGACGACAGGACGTCACGATTTCTGTGAACGGCTTGTCCCCGCTGGGCGCAAACTTCGTAAATCCGTTTCGCTTTCTGCAAAACAAGTTCACCGTCACCGATGACGTCCTGTGGACCAGGGGTTCGCATTCGCTCAGGTTCGGATTTCGTGTCCGAAGGCAGCAGATCAATTCTTTCAGCTACACGTATTGGAACGGAAACTACACCTTCACCAGTCTTCAGGCGCTCTTAAGCGGCACGCCTCGCATCTTTACGGGTGCCAGGGACGGGGAAGCCTACGGCAATCGCGACTTTCGCGACACCGCACTTGCGCCTTACATTCAAGACGATTGGAAGGTGAGACGGAAACTCACGCTCAACGCGGGTCTGCGCTACGAGTTTCAGACCGACCCAACCGAGGTGCACGGGAACCTCCACAACGTGGTCAATCCCGTCAAGGATACCGCCTACACCAGCGTTCCTCACGCATTCAAGACCAATCCCTCCTTGTGGAACCTGGACCCAAGGTTCGGTTTCGCATACGATGTCTTCGGGGATCACAAGACTTCGCTGCGGGGCGGCTTCGGTCTCTTTCACGATCCCTTTCAGACCTACGTCTTTTTCTCCGGCTACGTCGGAACGCCGCCGTTCAACTCGCTGAATCAGGAAAACCCGTCGTTCCCGATTCCCTTCCAGGGGACCATCGGTCCACAACCGTTGCCGGCACTGACCTTCGGCACTGTGTACGACATCAGGACCACGCCTTACCAGATGCAGTGGAACCTGAACGTCCAGCGGGAGATCTTTCGCGATACGGCAGTCACGGTTGGCTATGTCGGCTCCCGCGGCGTCAACCTGCTCTCCTTCCGCGATTACAATCCGCCGCAGGTCGAACTGGACGCGAATGGAGTCCAGCACTTCGGAAAAATCGTGAACGGCGTGGGTGTCAGCAACCCGAGACTCAATCCCAATTTCGGCACGTTGACACTTTCTCAGCCCAGCAGCCTCTCCCGGTACAACGCCATGCAGCTGAGCGTCAACGAAAGGTTCTCGAACAGCGTTCAGACCTACTTTTCCTACACCTTCTCGCATTGTGTCGACCTCGCCTACACCTATGGCGGCCTGGGCGGCAATAACGGAACGTCCGCGTGGAACAATCCCTACGATGGATCTACCGACAAGGGGAGTTGCAGTTACGATATTCGCCATAACCTCACGCTGAGCGCCGTGTACCGATTGCCGTTCAGGGGCAATCGCATAGTCGAAGGCTGGCAGTTGAGCGGCATTGAGGCCTTCCGCACCGGCGTGCCATTTACCGTGACCACCGGATTCGACACGGCGCTGCTGGGAAACAATTTCGCCACCCCGCGTCCCAATCGTGTCGCCGGCTGCGACATTAAGGCAAACCAGTCGCGGATTCATTGGTACAGTCCCGACTGCTTCACGCTGCAACCGATCGGCACCCTGGGAAACTCCGGGCGCAATATCGGAACATCACCCAGTTACGCGACTCTGGATATCAATCTGGCGAAGGATACCAGGATCACCGAGGCGACCGCTCTTCAGTTTCGAGCGGAATTCTTCAATATTCTGAACCACACCAACTTCAGTACTCCGACTCTCGGTGCCTTCAGTAGCAGCGGCACCCCAAATCCCAACGCCGGCACCATTACCTCGATTGTGGGGACTTCGCGGCAGATCCAATTTGCCTTGAAGCTGTTGTTCTGATGGATGCGAGCGACTTCGAAAGCCCGTAGGCAGGTTTCCGAAAAATGACAAGTGACCATCGACCATTGACCATTGATAAAGCTTTGTCAATGGTCAATGATCACTTGTCGCTTGTCATTTAGAAACGGAGGAAGAGAGCGGAGGTGTAACTCCGCTGAAGCTTCTGCTCTGATGGAGTCGCAGTTGCTCTATCGACGCCGATGGAGCAGAAAAGGTCGCTAGCGGATCAACTGGAAGATCGACTCATCGAGTTCGCTGCGCGGATAATAGGTTTCTCTACAGAGCTCCCAAGAACGCCCGCTGGACGACACATTGCGCAGCAAATCCTGCGCTCAGGCACGGCTGCGGCGCCAAACTATGCTGAGGCTCGAGGCGCCGAGAGTCGCGCCGATTTCATTCACAAGCTAGGAATCGTACAGAAGGAACTCAATGAAACATCGGTGTGGTTACGCATTCTGTCGAGAATTAATCTCGGAAAACACGACTTAATTATCTCGATTCTCCAGGAAAACATCGAACTTGCAAGGATAGTCGCGGCCTCGATCAGAACTTCGAAAGCCCGTAGGCAGGTTTCCGAAAAATGACAAGTGACCATCGACCATTGACCGTTGATAAAGCTTGGTCAATGGTCAATGGTCTCTTGTCATTTAGACGACCACAAAACCTTCGGTAGTGGTCAGGTTTCAGAAGAATCGAGCTGTTTCACTGTAGCGGCGGTCTATGACCGCCGACAGTCCAGCAACTTGCGGGATCGGCGGCGGTCACAGACCGCCGCTACAGTTGAAACTGGCCCACGACCCAACTGGGCTTTTATCTTCCGCTTTGTGCTCCTTCGTGCTTTCTTTTCCGATTTGTTGAGCAAAGCTGCCGACGAAGAATTCGCATTTGTCTCGCGAGGCTACTTTTTTGTCGGTTTTTATTTCACACTTCGACAAAGATGATGGATGCGTTGCTTGTAACTCCGTGTTATAAGCCGACGGTTATGCATTTAACTCCCCGTGAGGCCGAAAAGCTCATGATCTTCACAGCAGGTGAGCTGGCGCGGCGTCGGAAAAGCCGGGGATTGAAGCTCAACTACCCCGAAGCGGTGGCTTTGATTACGTCGGAGCTGCTTGAAGAGATTCGGAAGGGCAAGACTGTTGCGGAGATCATGAGCCTGGGCATCCGTATTCTGACTGCCGATGACGTCATGGAAGGCGTGCCTGAAATGATCGGCGAGATTCAGGTGGAAGGCACATTTCCGGACGGAACAAAACTCGTCACCGTCCATCAACCCATTCGGTGAGAATCATGATTCCCGGAGAATACTTTCTGCGTCCCGAGCCCATCGAGGCAAACGCCGGCCGAGCGACTACGCGCGTCGCCGTCACCAACAGCGGCGATCGCCCCATCCAGGTCGGATCCCATTGCCACTTCTTCGAGGTCAATCGCGCGCTTAACTTCGACCGCAGTCTTGCCTATGGCATGCGCTTGAATATTGCAGCAGGCACCGCAGTGCGGTTCGAGCCGGGAGACACGCGGGAAGTCGATCTTGTGGCGTTGGGTGGAACACGCACAGTGTTCGGCATCAACGGACTCGTCAACGGAAAGCTGAAATGAAAATCGACAGGCAAACTTACGCGAGCCATTACGGCCCCACCACCGGAGACCGCGTCCGGCTAGGAGATACCGGCCTGATCATTGAAGTGGAATCGGATCGGACCGTCTACGGCGATGAGGGGAAGTTTGGCGGGGGTAAGGTCATTCGCGATGGTATGGGACAATCCCCGGAAGCGACGCGCGCTGGAGGCGCTCCAGATCTGGTCATAACCAACTCGCTGGTAGTGGACTATTCGGGGATCTACAAAGCGGACGTTGCGATCCGTGACGGCCTGATCTCGGCAATAGGCAAAGCGGGCAATCCGGGAATAATGGATGGTGTTACGCCTGGAATGGAGATCGGCGCTTCGACCGAAATTCTTGCGGGGGAAGGCCGAATACTGACAGCGGGCGGAATCGACACACATATCCACTTCATCTCGCCCAACCAGATTCCGGAGGCATTCTACTCCGGCGTAACGACATTGATCGGAGGAGGTACGGGGCCGGCCACGGGCACAAACGCCACAACCTGCACGCCGGGCGCATGGAATATTCGCCGCATGTACGAGGCCGCCGAGGCATTTCCACTCAACTTCGGATTCCTGGGAAAAGGCAATTCCTCACTGCCGGAATCGCTGCGCGAACAGCTTCGAGCCGGCGCGCTCGGTTTGAAGCTCCACGAAGATTGGGGGACCACACCGGCCGCGATCGACCAATGTCTGAGTGTGGCAGAGGAATTCGACGTTCAGGTCGCGATTCACACAGACACGTTGAATGAATCCGGATTCGTGGAAGACACCATTGCTGCCTTCAAGGGCCGCCAAGGTCTGTGGTTTGCGCAATGTACTCCCATCCTCCACGAATCCCACGATGCCGTTCACGCGCAACACGATGGACGAACATCTCGACATGTTGATGGTTTGCCACCACCTGTCGCCGTCCATTCCCGAGGATGTCGCATTTGCCGATTCGCGAATTCGCGCCGAGACGATCGGCGCCGAGGACATCCTCCACGACATCGGCGCTATCAGCATGATGTCATCGGACTCGCAGGCCATGGGACGAATCGGCGAAGTCATCTGCCGCACCTGGCAAACTGCCGACAAGATGAAACTGCAGCGGGGCAAGCTGGCTCAGGACAGCCCGGATAACGACAATTTCCGCGTCAAACGCTACATTGCCAAGTACACCATCAATCCTGCCATTACACACGGCATCAGCAGCTCCGTCGGCTCGGTGGACGTGGGCAAGCTCGCTGACCTGGTGCTGTGGAAGCCCGCGTTCTTCGGCGTCAAACCGGAAATCGTCATCAAAGGCGGGTTGATTGCCGGCTCACTCATGGGCGATGGCAATGCGTCGATTCCAACTCCTCAGCCATGTATCTACCGCCCCATGTTCGGCGCGTATGGTCAGGCTCTCAACCAGATCACAGTCCATTTTGTCTCTCGAGCAGGCGTGGAAGGTGACAATCTTCGGGGCTTGCAACGCAAGCTGGTTCCCGTAAAGGGCTGCCGCAATCTGCAAAAGACGGATCTGAAGCTGAACGACGCTACTCCTCAAATCGAGGTAAATCCCGAAACCTACGACGTCCGCGCAGACGGTGAGTTACTGCAGTGCGATCCAGTAGAAGTGTTACCCCTGGCGCAGCGCTATTTTCTGTTTTAGAGTGCATCACGAACATGAGCGGCTGCGAATGCAAGCCCGCGCGAAGCGTGAGCGCGATAGCGCGGAACCTCAAGTATAGGGCGCAGCCATCAAGAAAATGACCATCGTTGAACAGGTCTTGCCGATTGTGGAGTTAGGTTCCGAGTACAGTACCTACATGCGCGACACCATCACGCTGGCCTGGGACGACCGGCGCCAGGGTCATGGACGCCGAACATCAGACTCTGGTATCGAGTTCGCTATTTCCCTTCACGCCGGAACGGTGTTGAAGAATGGCGATTGCTTCGTCCTGGATCCGGAAAGGGCGATCATTGCCGTCCAGGAAGCCGTGCAACCTGTCTACGTCATTCGTCCGAGGACCTCACAGGAGTGGGCGTACTATGCGTATCATGTGGGCAACCGGCATCAGTCCGTCATGATCGGTGAATCCGAACTGATTTTTATACAGAACCCGGCAGTTCGGAGTCTTCTGGACCAGCTTCACGTCCACTACACCGTCGACGCTCGACCGTTCACGGCGGCGCTGGCCAACATTGGACACTCGCACGAATAAGCTAGTGGACTGTAACAGTGAAATCGGTACTCGTCGGATTCGAGCAACGGCGCGCAGCCCGCTTTTGGAGCCTTGCAAAGTTTGCGGCGTGTCGTTTTGGAATAGTCCCCTCCTTAGTAAGGAGGGGTGGCTGCGCCCATCAATAAAATGCCGCGAAGCCTCCTCAGCCGGGCGCAGACGGGGTGGTTCGAATGTCGCGAAGCCACCTTATAGATTTCCGCGAAGCGCTCCTTATCTAATCGGTGCGCTGCGCGGGTATTATAAGGTTGCTTCGCGACGTTGAACCAACCACCCCGTCCGCGCCCATCAAAGGAACGGGAGCATTTTCTGGATGGCGCGGCCACCCCTCCTTAACCAAGGAGGGGAATATCGCTAACTTGGATAGCTGTGACTTTTAAAGGAAGTAACAAAAATGACACCGGCTCAGCTTCTTCACACTCTTCAGCTCACAGACTCCCTATTTCCCGTCGGAGCATTCGCGTATTCGGACGGGCTCGAATCGGCCGCAGCCGCTGGCCTCGTATACAACGCGGACTCGCTCGCCATTTGGCTTGATCATTTCCTCAACGCCGTTTTCGTGCCGTGCGAAGGTCTTGCGCTGCTGAAGTGCGTTCGAGCAGCGGAAAAGGGGGAGTGGGCAACCATCCGATCTATTGACGAAGAACTTACGGCATTGAAGCCCGCAGCGGCAATTCGAAGCAGCAGCAGGTCCGTGGGCAAGCGTTTGTTTAAAACGTATGCTGCCATCGTTCCGGATAGCGACTTCCTTTCCATCGTTGAGACATGGCCGCACTGCAATGCGCCTGTAGCCTATGGAATCGTTCTTTCCCACCGCGGCCTCGAAGCCCGTGATGCGCTGGTGGCCTTCGGATATGTCCGACTAGTGGGCATCGTTTCGGCAGGGCTGCGCCTCATCGCAATTGGCCAACAGCAAGGACAGGCATTATTAACGAGAGCAATCGATAAACTTCCTGGCGTCGTCGACTATATAGTTCGGGCTGAAGGCGAACCGCTCCGGTCATTCAATCCGCTCCTGGACGTTCAGCAGATGAACCATCGATACGTTTACAGCCGGTTGTTTCGGTCCTGACTATGCGAAAACCTGTCAAAATCGGTGTGGGTGGCCCAGTGGGTTCCGGCAAGACGGCCTTGCTGGACTGCCTTTGCAAAACGATGCGTAGCCGCTATGAACTGGCGGTCGTCACGAACGACATCTTCACAAAGGAAGATATGGAGTTCCTTGTTCGCAGCGAGGCTTTGACTTCGGACCGTATCGTCGGTGTGGAGACCGGCGGATGCCCGCACACAGCCATCCGCGAAGATGCGTCGATCAATTTCGAAGCCGTCGACACTATGAAGGAGCGGTTTCCTCGGCTCGATATTCTTTTCCTGGAAAGTGGAGGCGACAACCTTGCAGCGAGTTTCAGTCCGGAACTCGTGGATGCGTCGATTTACGTCATCGACGTCGCGGGCGGCGATAAGATCCCTAGAAAGGGAGGGCCTGGAATCACGCGTTCGGATTTGCTGGTCATCAACAAGACGGACCTTGCGCCCTACGTCGGGGCCGATCTGTCCGTAATGGATCGTGATGCGCGCATGATGCGTGGAAACAAGCCATTCGTCTTCACCAATCTCAAGACGCGCGAAGGTGTCCCGGCTGTGGTCAACTGGATTCGCCGCGAACTGCTTTTCGAGAATTGACGATGGCCGTTCCGCTCTCCGAGGTCGGGCGCCGCGGAAGGCTGAACCTGATATTCAGCTCACGCCGCGGACGGACAGTGATACGGGACGCCTATTGCGAAATCCCTTTCAAGATCACCCGGCTGCACGATTCGCAATCACCGGAAATCGCCCATTTGATTTTGATGCACTCGACGGCAGGACTGTTCGGGGGTGATACGACCGAGTGTACGATCCACGTGGAATCGGGCGCCCGCATTCTCATCACCCAGCAATCCGCAACCAAGGCGCATCCTTCAGGCGGCAGGCGCGCGATTCAAACCAATCGTATTCGTGTGGAGGCGGGGGGCGAGCTGCACATCTACTATGATCCCGTCATTCCTTTCTCCGGAGCGCGAGTGTGCCAGTCCACATTCATCGATGTTGATGAGGGCGCCCGGCTCTATTTCTGGGAGGGTCTGATGGCGGGCCGGATTGGGCGAGGTGAGATCTGGCAATTCGACGAGTTTTCCTCGGAGACTTCCCTCCGCCTGAACGGGCGGCCGCTCTATTTGGATCGATTCCGTTTGGTCCCCAATGACTGTCCGCCGAGTAGCGAGTGGATGATGGGAAGTGCGCGCTATCTGGCGACCGGTCTATGTTTCGATGAACATGCCTCCGACTTCGCCGAACGGCTACACCTGCTCTTGCCCAGCGCAAGAGCAGGAATAGACACTCCGGCACCTGGGCTGGCGGTCGCCCGCATTGTTGCCGTCCATGGCCCCGAGTTCCACGGCTATCGGTCGGCTTTCGCCTCCTTGTTGAATCCTGAGAAAAGACGGGATGACCGTCTTCGCTAATTTCTCGCACAATCAGCGGAGTGCCGAGCCGAAGCTACGACTAGGTGGGGGAGGCGGTGGTGGGTCGTCGAAACTGTCCGTGCAGGGTCGCTACTCCTGTGCCTTCGTCGAGCGAGTGATCGATGTGAATTTTGAATTTTTTGGATGGGGACTATAATCTCGGAGTCGCGTCCGGTCAGGAGTTTTCGGTATCTTCTCTTAAATGGAGGGACCTTTATGTTTTCACAGCATGATCTTCGAAATATGATCGCGGCAGCCGCGATAGTTCTGGCATTGGCAGTCGCGGTGCGCGCGGCTGACCCGTTTACCTTGACGTCAACGACCTTCAAAGACGGCCAGATGATGCCAAGGAAGGTCGCCAATAGCTTGTCGACCAATCCGAACTGTGTCGGCCAGAATGTGTCGCCGCAGTTGTCGTGGACCGGCGTGCCGGATGGCACCAGGAGCTTCGCCATGCTGATGGAGGATCCGGAAGGCCGCGGGGGTGCGGGTGTGCATCACTGGGTCGCATATGGCATTCCCGCTTCAGTGACCAGCTTCGCCGAAGGCGAGGTCAGCAAGCCATCCGACAAATATGTTGGCGGCAAGAGCACGCAGGGAGTCGGGAATTTTTCAGGGCCCTGCACGCCCCCGGGCACGCCGCATCACTATACATTCGTCATCATCGCGACCGACCTCGATCCCAAGGAATTGCCGCCGGGCCTGACCCGCGAGGAGTTCCTGGCGAAGCTCGTCCCGCCCGCTCCAGCGCCGTCTCATTCGAAGGGCACGGCTGGGTTAGTTGGGTTATTCGTGAAGCCGCAGTAGGCGTGTCGCTGGCGAATTGCTGTGTTGCGCCCAATTTTGTGATTTCGCCATGTTATTTATGCTCCTGATCGCCGGGTTGTGTGCACTGCAGATGCGTCCCAGCCGCAGCTCGACTACACCGCTTTTTATGGCTGTCCTCAATTGGTTCCGTTCGAGCACGTGATACTCTTCGGCCATGGGAACTTGGACAGAACGAGACGTGATTGAAAAGCTGGATGAAGGCTGGCTGCTCAGCGGTGATGTCGGGGCAAATGCTCCGTTTGGTCTGATCAATCCGGCTCAGACCCGAGCAGACTTCGTTCCCAGCATCGAGATCGAGATCGTTAGGGCATTGCATGAAAAGGGCATTCTTGTTCCGGCCGCTGTGCCCGGCAAGAAGATGATGTATCGGAAAAATCCGCGCTAAGCAGGAAGTGTCCTCCTCCGAACGGGAATTCGCCACGCACAGGTGAACCTGCAGTAGTCCCAGAGCGACAAGCGTATGTTTAACCGGAAGTATTTTTTCATTGCGATCCTGTCCATTACCGTTTCATCCGGGGCAGCTATCCGCGCGGAGGCGCAGGAGACCGAGTTCAATACTCTACTGTTTCAAACCACCTTCAAAATTGAAGGTCCGGCAGAACCCGGCGCGCTGACTCTGGGGACCGTGTTCCTGATGTCGAGACCGATTCCGGACAGCACTAAATTTCGGACCGTGCTGATCACGGCACGTCATGTTCTGGAAGGGATTCGCGGCGATACGGCAGTACTCAATCTGAGAAGACGAACGGCTTCAGGATGGCAGCGAGTCCGATATCCCATCAAAATTCGCGACGCGGGACAGCCCCTGTGGATCGGGCCAAACGATGTCGATGTGGCTGTCATGTACGTCACCCTGCCACCGAGCGTTCAGATTCCGATCATTTCAACCAATCTTCTTGCCGACGATGAGATGCTTTCGCAATTCGACGTCAATCCGGGCGAAGAGCTCAGTTGCCTCGGATACCCGTTTGGCGCGGAATCCAATGCAGCGGGTTTCGCGATTCTGCGCAGCGGCAGAATAGCTTCGTATCCGCTCTTGCCGACGGAATCGACGCAAAAATTTCTCTTCGATTTCGCCATTTTCCCCGGCAATAGTGGAGGACCCGTTTACATGTCTTCGAACAACCGGACCTATGGCGGGAGAATGCATACGGGGGAAACGGTTCATTTCATCGTCGGCCTTGTGACCCAGCAGGTCTCTGAGAATCTCACCTCGGCAAAAGAGCGGTTGTCTCTCGCATCCGTTATTCATGCGAGCCTCATCAAGAAAGCCGTTGCAATGCTTCCCGAGCCCTAACGGTTCGGCCTGAAAAAGCTCTCTGCCGCACGTTGATCACGACGCGGCTGAACCAAGATGTCGAGCTACCGCGCTGCGCAGGGCGTGGAATTCCAACCAGTGGCGTCGGCCTGTTTTTTGAAGTGGGTGCTTGTAATGAAGGGCTGGGCCAGATACTGAGGGTCCTCGACAATGGTCTTCACCACCAGCCAGGAATCGCCATTCGCCTCGTTGAGCCGATCGTAGTACTCCGTCACGACCGCATTTCCGCTATAAGGAACGCCATTTTTTCGCAGGTATCCTGGTCTAATCTTTGTCGTAACGACTTTCAATGCCGCTCCGGGAATCGGACCGCGCGCACCCGCGACGACTTCCCAGCCGGCCATGGACGTGCCCTGCCAGCCGGCAGCGTCCCCTGCAGTGGGACGAAAATGAAATAATCGAGTTTGTGTTCCGCTATCGATTTCGATCTTGAGTGTGTCGTCATCCTGCCAGGTGATATGCAGGCGTCCTGGAACACGCATGATTGCCGGCGCTCCGTAAGCTTTGCATTGGTTACCTTCCGCTTCATCCCTGGCAGGATCCCATGCATCCGCGACTTTCCGACCCTCGGCATTCAATGGAACACTGGCGTAGTCTCCTTTGGCCGGAGTCACCATCCGGTATAGCCAGTCTTCCGACACTACACTGACCCAGTAGCCTGCGAAGTCAGTGGGACTCGCGGCCTTCGGCGTGGATGGAGCGTTGCCGCGTCCGGCCTGCGCGAACAAGGCGGCGGCTGGCACCGAAAGGATCATAGCCAACATAAGGATTCGTGTTTTGAGCATTGTCTATTTCTTCGGAGCGAGACTTTTGTATACGGCCTCGACAAACTTTTCGGCATTACCCAATCCCGATTTCGCGCTGTAACGGCGGTCGTAGTCTTTAGTGAGGCCGGCGGCTTTGACCTGTTCGAGGGTCTGCCCCTTTGTAATGGCGGCCTGAATGCGATCGCGAATAATGGTCACCATATCTCGATATTCCAGCAAATCGGGACGGTCGGAAATCCACCCGTGGCCGGGAATGATATAGGTCCCGGCCTCATCCTGATAACCAGGAATGGCTAGTTCGAGGATGTTGTTTAGAGCGTCGATCTCGCCCTGGATGCTACCGCCCTTGTCGATGTCGATGAAGGGATAACTCGTGGTCACGAAAATATCGCCGGTAACCACGACGTCCGAGCGCCTGAAAAAAATCAGGCTGTCTCCATCCGCGTGCGCCGCCGGTTGATGGATCATCTCAACAGGCTCACTGTTAAAGAACATCTGTTTCCGGCCGGACAAATAGGTTTCCGTCGGCCAGGAACCAAACGGAACCGAAGCCTGAACGCCGGTCGGTGCGCTCATCCGCTTCAACACATTGTCGTGGGCGTAGATCTGCGCTCCTACTCCTGCGTCCCTCAGATTGCCGGTAACATTCGCGCCAACATACGTCAGGCCCGCCTTGCGAACCGTATCGTTTCCGCCGGTGTGATCTGAATCCGCGTGCGTGTTGAGGACGTATTGAATTGGCTTATCGGAAAGTTTTCGGATGGCGGCGACGACCTTATCGCTCATTTCCGCAACACCCGTGTCCACGACGAGGACGCCGGCGTCACCGATCTGAACAGCGATGTTGCTGCCGGCTCCTGTTAAGAGATAAACGTTTCCCTGCACCTTCAGCGCCTGAACGTCGCCGGACAGCTGCTGAGCGAGAGCGGCGATTGGCAGGCAGATCGCAAAAACCGCTGCAGCCACTGTTTTCATTTTGCGTTCGTCCTCTTCAATTTCGATTGGTACTCGGGATACGCCGTTTCGGCGCCGCCCAGCGCTGCCTCGACGGGGATCTTGTACAGGTCGGCAAATTCGTGCAGGAATGGATTCTCTCCCGGCAAGTAGTGTGGAACTATGCCTCTCGGACGGACGATCTCGACGACGGGTTCGCAGGGGTAAAGCCAGGCCTGCCCATTTTGGAGCCGCAGGACCAGATCTTCGGTTTTCATCAGGGGCTCACTCAGTGTCGCCGGATCTGTAAGCACAGACGCATGCGTCAGGTGGTCTCCGTGACGAATAAAGTGTTCCGTCAGCGTCGCCTGATCGGTGTGCCGTAACCCGTTGCGGCGAATCCATCCCCACTTGAGATGGGTCGTGTAAACCGTCAGAACATTGCCTTCGTATTTTCCCGTGGAAAAACCCATCCAGGTATGAGGTGCAGCCTCTGAAGGGTGGATGCGGCCGTCCATCCAGATGGTTCGCGTCTGCTGGTAGTTGTCGATGTATTGCTTGATGGCGATGAGTTTTTGAGAGACTGGATCGCGCTCTTCCCAAATCCGGAGATTGTACGGTCCACGATAGATGTAAGAGACAATGTGCACTTCGCATTGATGCTCCGGTATCGTGAAGCGTGAGGCGTCCCACGCCAGACCATACATGCGTGCTCCCTCCGTAATAGGCAGACCCGCATAATTCGCGAGTTCCGGGCCAGGCCCACGCTCATGAGCATCTTCATGAAACACGGGCCCCCAGTTTCCGGCTAAATCAACCCCGGGCCCGATCGGATTGTAGCCGCCGGGTCCCTGGGCAAAGGCGGAACCCGCCAGAATCAGAATGAACACCGCCAGGCTCGAGGCACGATAGGAGCAGCGCAATGTTTCCTCCGGGAAGATTTTGCCGCGTAATTCGCGGCGGAATTTTTTGTGCAGCTTCGTCATGCTGGTTCTACAGATGCAGAAGCCTCTTTGCGTTTCCTGTAACTCCCCGTCCAATGGGTGATGTCAATTTGCGAAGGATTATGCGTTACTCGCCGC
>QHXD01000120.1 GCA_003223895.1 Acidobacteriota bacterium | reverse complement strand
TCGGATGCCGCGAACATCTTTCCGTCGTGCAGCGGCCGCACGAAAACATTTTTCATGACCTCGCGATTGCCGGATTGAATCCCGATGCGCAACTTGATCATTCCGGCATCCATAAGGGTTTTGAATTTCTTACTCTCGACCGAAGCGGGAATAACGCCACTGACGAAAAACGGGATATCGAATTCCTTCTTGTACTTCGCGGCAAAATCTTTGATCAGCTCGAAAGGCAGGAACATGTAGGCATCGTCGTCGATGACGATGTTGTAGATGTGCGGATACCTGGAAAGGATATACCGCAGTTGCGCCATGAAGAACTCCGGCGAATGGTGGCGGAATTTCCGGTAGTCATCGATAAGATCGATCAGGATGTCATTCGAGCAGAACGTGCATTTGTACGGACAGCCCTGGCTGAACATGCTCCAAAGCTTTCCGCCGTAGTACTTCTTCATCAAGGCCATGTTCATTCTTTTGAGCTTTCCGCCATCATTGACCAGGTGGTCTTCGAACTCGAAATCGAGGAAGGGCAATTCGTCGAGATCCTGGACGAGCGGTTGTTCGGGATTCTTGATGACTCGATCGCCTTCGCGGAACCAGAAGCCCGGGGTGGTCTTGTAATCCCTTCCGTCGCGCAAAGCCTCGGCCAGGCGCAGGAAACTGACGTCACCTTCCCCGAGGCAAATACCTTCGACGACATTCATACATTGGTCGGGAAAACTAGTGGGATGAATTCCGCCCCAGATGATTTTGGAATC
Source organism: Acidobacteriota bacterium (assembly GCA_003223895.1). Lineage (GTDB taxonomy): Bacteria > Acidobacteriota > Terriglobia > 20CM-2-55-15 > 20CM-2-55-15 > 20CM-2-55-15. The sequence goes on along the minus strand of QHXD01000120.1, from coordinate 9,207 downwards.
CAGATCCTGCTGCAGCCGTCGAGTCAGCAGTTCGGCTTCGTCGGCCTGATGCGTCCACACGCTCAAACCCACCACCAGGCTGCCGCGGCACGCATCGATCAGCTCGCTATAGAAAGATTCAGAGAATTCAGGAGTCTTGAAATACGAACTGAAGCGCTGGCTGATCTGTCCCCACAGGCTCTTCGGTTGGAGGAAGATCAGCCTGGTGACAAAGCCGTTACGCTTGAGCTGTGCCGAGATACGGCGCGGCCCAATGCAATAAATGTCGTCGGTCAGGCAGATGATTGTGACAGTCGGTTGCACTATTTCTTCGTCGTCAGGATGTACTTGTTATACATCTTATTGTAGAGGCCGGCTGAAGCCGGCCCATAAACTGCAAGAGATTTTACAGCATAGTCATGCAAACAGCGCGGCTTTGTCTCCAGGCTTTCTGAAATGCTGGGGTTCACTCTGAAACGGATCCTGGTTTTTGTTTTTCTTGGTGGCCTCTTGTATGTGGCTGTCCAGTACGTTCCCTTGTGGTTTTATGCCCTGCAGTTTGACGATTTCGTAAGGGACGAAGTGAAGTTCGCTCCCATGCGCGAATCGGTCGACAAAGAGCATCTCACGCAGCACATCTACAACGAAGCGCGCTTCTACAAGATGATTCTCGATAAGAAGGACATTCAGGTAATAAAGAGGCGCGACGAAGCGCGCGGCGTTAACTTTTTGACCGTCGACGTCGATTACCGAATGCCGGTCGACCTCTACTACTTCACGCACGAGGTGAAATTTCACGTACATGCCTCGACGGTGTATTAACCACAAAGACACAACGCGGCGCAGCCGCAACCAAATTTGTCGAATTGGCACAGGCGAGGGTATTCCCCTCCTGGGACAGGAGGGGTGGACGCGCCATCAAGAAGATGCCGCGAAGCCACCTTTGAAGGCGCGGCCGGGGTGGTCAGTTCGGCGAAAACGTAGGCGCGCCGGTCTGACCACCCCGTCTGCGCCGCTTCGCATAAAATGGGATCGTCGCCGCGAATTACGCGAATTACGCAAAATGGGCGCACATCAAAAATTCTTGACGCGCCCATTGTGCGTAATTCGCGTAATTCGCGGCGGCGACCCCGTCAGAACAGTCCCACGATTCGACCTTCAGGCGTGATATCGATTTTGTTGGCAGAGGGGATCTTTGGCAGCCCCGGCATGGTCATGATGTCGCCGCAGATCGCGACCACGAATTCTGCTCCCGCCGACAAACGGACTTCGCGCACAGGCACGACATGGTGCCTGGGTGCCCCTTTCTTGTCCGGATCCGTGGTGAAACTGTACTGTGTTTTTGCAATGCAGACGGGGAAGTGACCGTAGCCCTGGTCCTGCAATTCCTTGAACCGATCACGGACTTTCTGGTCGCCGATGATGTCATCCGCACCGTATAGCTCTCGAGCCACTGTCTGGGCCTTCTTCCAAAGCGGCATGTCATCCGGATAGATTGGCGCGAATTTGGAGGGCACCGTATCGATCGTTTTGAGCACCGCCTTCGCAAGATCTGCGGCGCCCGGACCACCCTTCGCCCAGTGATCCGAAAGGATGCACTCCACTTCAATGCTTTCACACAGCGACTTCAGTGATGCGAATTCCGCCTCGGTGTCGGCGCTGAATCGATTAATACAGACCACAGCGGGCACGCCGAATTTGTGGACGTTCTCGACATGCCGGGCCAGGTTGGCAAATCCCTTTTCGAGCGCCGGCAGGTTTTCCTGCTTCAGAGCATCCTTGGCTACGCCGCCGTGCATCTTGAGCGCGCGGATCGTCGCGACCACGACCGCACAGTCGGGCTTGAGTCCTGCCTTGCGGCACTTGATGTCCATGAATTTTTCAGCGCCGAGATCGGCGCCGAAGCCGGCTTCGGTGACGACGTAATCGCCGAGCTTCAGGGCTGTCTTTGTGGCAATGACGGAGTTGCAGCCGTGAGCGATGTTCGCGAAGGGACCGCCGTGGATCAGTGCGGGATTGTTCTCGATCGTCTGAACAAGATTGGGTGCGAACGCATCCTTGAGCAAAGCTGTCATCGCGCCGGCCGCTTCGAGATCCGAGGCTTTCACGTACTTTCGATCCCGCGTCTGTCCAACGATCATGTTTCCGAGACGCCGCTTGAGATCGGGCAGATTCTCCGCCAGGCAGAAAACCGCCATGATTTCTGAAGCGGCAATGATGTCGAATCCGTCTTCTCGGGGAAAGCCGTTGCCGACCCCGCCAAGAGATATCACGATCTCGCGAAGGGCACGATCGTTCATATCGAGACATCGACGCCATGAAAGCCGCCGGGCGTCCAGACCCAGAGCATTGCCCCAATAGATGTGGTTATCCACCATCGCGCCCAGCAGATTGTTCGCGGCTCCAATCGCATGAAAATCGCCGGTGAAGTGCAGATTGATGTCTTCCATCGGCAACACCTGCGAATATCCTCCGCCCGCCGCACCACCCTTGACTCCAAAGCACGGACCCAGGCTCGGCTCTCGCAGACAAATGACCGCATTCTTGCCGAGATGATTCAAGGCGTCGCCCAATCCCACCGTCGTTGTGGTCTTTCCCTCGCCGGCCGCAGTGGGTGTGACAGCAGTGACAAGAATGAGCTTTCCATTCGGCCGGTTTTCCAGCGTGCGAAGGTAGTCCAGTGAGATCTTCGCTTTGAAATGCCCGTACAGCAGAAGATCATGGAGCTCAATGCCAAGTTTCTGCCTGCCCACCTTGGCGATGGGCAGCATGTGCGCTTCCTGCGCGATCTCGATATCGGATCTGGGATTGGCGTGTTGGTCGTGCACGAGACTTTCGACTCCTTTTATGCAGCTAATGCGCCATCACTTCGCTCTTGGAGACCTCAGCTCGTTGCGGCTTCATCACCCAATGCAGAGAAATGATGACGACGACTGTTATGAAGGCGGGTACGGCTGCGGCGTAGAAAAGTTCACGAGCTGCCCAACCGCGATTCAAGAGAATACCGGCAATGTTGGGGCCAAGGATCGCGCCGAGCCGGCCAATGCCTAAACCCGAACCGATACCCGTGGAACGAAGATTAGTGGGATAGTAGGTCCCGGCCAGCGTATTCACCGCTCCCTGGCCGCCGACGATCGTCAGACCCGCGGCAAACACCAGCAAGAACAGGAATGTAAGCGTCGCTGCCGGCTGGCCGATCAGGGCGATACTGATGCAGCCGAAAGCGAAAGAGGTGCCGAGGACCGGAATAAAGCCGAATCGGCCGATGAGCCAGCCAAGTGCCAGCGTTCCGACTGTTCCGCCGATCTGCAGCGTTGTGCCGACAAGCGCGGCGCTGCGAATCGAATATCCTGCATTCGTGATGACCGTTGGCAGCCAGCTCGCGAGGAAATAAAGGTTCAAAAGATTTGTGAAGTTGATGACCCAAAGCAGAAGCGTTCCGACCGCACGGCCGTCCCGGAAAAGATGCACAATAGGCGCGCCCTTGGTGCTTTGCTCTTTCACGACATAATTGGCTGTCGCGGGAATCGTACTGTCGATGCGGCGCAGCCACTTCCCGACCTTCTCGGTTTTACGCCGCAAAGTCAGGAACTGAAGAGACTCGGGCAGATAAAGAACCATAAGGAATGTAATGGCGAGCGGTATCGCACCGCCAACAAAGAAGACCGAACGCCAGCCGGATACCGGGATCAACCACGCGGAAAAAAAGCCACCAAGAACGGCGCCCGCGTTGAACCCGTTCGAGACCAGCATCATCATGAAGACACGCAGCCGCTGTGGGCTGTATTCGCCGACAAGGGTCATCGCGTTAGGCATGATGCCGCCCAGACCCACGCCCGCAATGAAGCGAATCGCGAGCAATTGATTCACGGAATTTGCGAAGCCGGTCACGATGGTGATGAAGGAGAAGAAGAGCGTGGCTATGATCAGCACGGGCCGTCTTCCGATCTTATCGGCCAGCATACTGAACAGCAGCGATCCCACCGCAATTCCGACGAGCGCTGCGCTGAGCACGCGTCCCATTTCCGCGGGGTTGGGATGCCATTCACGAATAATGGCGGGGGCAGCGTAACCGAGGGCCTGCACGTCGTATCCATCCATGATCAGGCATGCGGCGCACAGGAGGTAAACCCATACCTGGAAAGCACCTACCTTGCTGTTGTCAATGACGGCGCCGATATCGATCTTCTTTGCAGCTTCCATTTCACACTCCTTGATCCGAAGCATGGGCGTCAACTTTTATCATGACTGCGGTGAGGGTCAGACGGGAATAATTCACAAAGGAATGCTCGAAATGACAATTGACTATTGACCATTGAACATTGACAAAGCTTTATCAATGTTCAACGGTCAATAGTCAATTGTCATTTCGAGCGTAATCCGTGGCTATTCTTTGTGTTTACCTCGGTTGAGTGACCACGTCGATCAGCGCCGGCTCACCTTTCTTGACGCGTTCGATTCCGCGCTTATATGCGGCCGCGAGATCTTTCGGATCGGTAATCGGTCCTTCACCGTAGAGGCCATACGTCTGAGCCATCTTTGCGTAGTCGATATTGGGTTCCCTGAGCGTCGTGCCGATGTGAGCCCGTTCGATTCCGCGATTCCGCTGATTGGCCATTCGCTGCACGAACATCACTTCCGCGTGGTAGGCCCGGTTGTTATGCATGACGATGAGCATCGGAATCTTGTGATGCGCGGCAGTCCACAACACACCCGGCGCGAAGTTGAGATCGCCATCAGTCTGGATATTGACCGAGAACCGGCCGTACTTCTTGTTGGCCAGTGCGGCGCCGACGGATGCGGGCGCGTTGTAGCCGATACCGCCCGCGCCCTGGCCTCCGATGTACTGGTAGTGCTTATCGAAGTTCCAGAGCTTGTCGGGCCAACCACCAATGAAGCCTTGCCAGCCTACGAGCGACCAGTCTTCATTCTTGATCAACGGCCACAACTCTGCCGCCAGACGCGAAAGGCTGACGGGGCTGGAATCCCAGCCGAAGCGTGCATCTTCTTTGGCCTGATTCCTGGCGCGTTGATTCGCCTCTGCGATTTTGGAGGCGCGATCCTCGAGGAATCGACGGCGATCTGCGTTGATCAGTTTCTTGCACTCTTCGATGAGAAGGGGCAGCGTGGCTTCGGCATCCGCCGCGATTGAGAGATCGACGGGAGCATAGGGTTGAAAATCCTGGATGTTGCTCTTCATGAACAGATCCAGAGCCGTAATACTGATCGACTTGACGTTGGGCGGGGGCGGGGCGCCCTGGACTTCCAAATTGAGAATCAGGTCCGGCTGACCGGTGCCATTACCTGCGAGCGGATGTCGATTCGGAATATGCATGCGCTCTCCGCCATTGTTGACGGGCGCTTTCAGGACGTCGGCCAGCTCCGTGACCAGGCTCATACCATTTGCTGTCCGCGCAGCGCGTCCGCAATTGATGCGAGGATTGTCTGCGGCAACCAGCATTTTGGCCGCTTCCCGGACGGCGCTGATGTCGCCGCTTGGCGGTCTGGACATTGCGAGTTTAGGAATACGCAGGTTCTTGTGCCTGTTTGGCTCTTCCTGCAAACCCGAATCACAAACTACAGCCACAGGCCCCATAGGCGGGGTCATTGCGATCTTATACGCCCGCATGGAATTGGTGGCGAATGCTTGCAGCGAGGCCGGATTGTCATCCCATTTCGTGAAGTCGCGAACCATCGCACACATGTCCTGGGCGCTGTGGTACCAGTTGACGCCGGCACCCCGCACTGCTGAATCCGCGTGGTTGCCGATCACCATGAATATCGGTACGCGGTCCGCATATGCGTTATAAATCGCCATGGAGGCATGCTGCAGTCCAACCGTGCCGTGCAGCAATGCCATCATCGGCTTGCCTTCAATCTTCGCGTAACCATGAGCCATGGCTACGGCCGATTCTTCATGACAAGTCGTGAGCATTTCAGGCTTGCTATTGTCTCCATAATTAATCAGGGATTCGTGAAGTCCTTCGAAGCTCGAGCCGGCCATGACCGCTACGTACTCGATGCCGAGCGCCTTGATCACATCGACCATGAAATCCGATCCCGGATTCTCGACAATCCGCGTGTTGGCCGGCGGGGCTGCGACGTCCGCCGCCAGCTGAGCACTCGTGGGCACCACTGCGGCAGGCCGCGCCTCAGCCGCGTCTTGCTGCGCGATTGCAGCCGGCGCGCTTGCAACCAGCGCCGCTGCCCCCGCAGCCGCGCCCTTCAGAAAACCACGTCGATTAACGGAACCTTCTTTCTTCGCCACAGTTGCCTCCTGGGATTGTCGGGTCGAACGGGAACCATTCTAAACGAAAAGGGAGTAGCCGACAAAAAGCACAAAACCAGCCGCGAATACGCGAATTACGCCAAATGGGCGCATCAAAGAATTCTTGACGCGCCCATTTGGCGTAATTCGTGCATTAGCGGCTGGTTTTGTGCTTTTTGTCGTTACTTCTCGTTCAGGATCTGGTTCAGCAGGGGAATGTCTTTCGCCGCGGGCGGTTCCTTGAACGTCTTGATATAGGCAAAAAGATCTGCTGCCTGCTGATCCGGCACAACCTTGGACGTGTACGTCGGCATCCCATTCGTGCGCGGATTGCGGATGTAATTCGTGAATCCCTGCTGATTCAGCTTTGTTGAAACCAGATGCGCGCCATTTCCGGTTTGAGCTGTGTAACCGTGGCAGGCATAGCAGCCGTATTTCAGGTAGAGTTCCTTGCCGCTGTTCACATTGCCGGCTGGGGCCGCATTGCCTTGTGATTTGGCAGCTACAGGAAGAAGCACCGCTGTGACCACTACGGCAACGAGCAACAGTGTCCATTTCGACAGCTTCATTTCATTTCCTCCTACGGCTTATAGGGTCTCGACGCCCCCTTGATGATCTGGTTCAGTGTCGGAATGTCTTTCAGTTCCGGGGCGTTGCTCTTGAAGGTCCGGATGTAGGCGTAAATATCCTTGGCCTGCTTGTCGCTCACGGAGTTCTCTGGAAAATTGGGCATGCTTGTCGAGGGTTGCACCGGGGCCACGTTCGCGCGACCGCGAAGGAACCTTATGAAGTTTTCTTCAGTCGCCAGGTTTGCGCTCCAGTTTCCCACGAAAGCTCGTCCGGTTTCGCCGTTGTAACCGTGGCAACCGTAGCAGGTGTTCGCGAAATAGAGCGCTTTCCCGTTAGCAGCATTTCCCGTTACCGGACTCGTCGGCGGATTCGGATTTCCAGCCGGTGCAGCGCCCCGCTGAGCACTCGCGGCGACGATCGGAACGATCAGCGCCACGAGCGTAACGGCAACGAGCAGGAATGTTCTCTTTGAACCTCTCTTCATGAATGCCTCCTACGAATTCGCCGAGCGTATTCCCCTCCTTATGAAGGAGGGGTGGCTGCGGCACCAAGAAAATGATGCGAAGCCACCTTTAAAAGGCGCAGACGGGGTGGTCGCTTCCGCAGTTTCAAAAACGCATTCTGCAACGTAACTTGTGAGCGACCACCCCGGCCGCGCCATTTCGGAACGGGGCCCTTTTTCTTGATGGCACGGCCACCCCTCCTTCATAAGGAGGGGAATGCGGCCTGACCTGTACTTCATTCACACCCATGACCACCGGTACAGCCGACAGCTACCGCGGTTGCGTGACCACGTCGATCATGTACGGCTGGCCGCGTTTCACACTGTCCACACCGCGCTTCAGAGCTGCAGCCAACTTTGTCGGATCGGTGATCGGTCCTTCTCCGGCCATGCCATAGCCCGCGGCCATCTTGGTGTAGTCGATATTGGGATCTCTGAGCGTCGTCCCGATATGCCCGCGCTCTGTTCCACGGCCGCGCACGCCGCACATGTATTCCACGAACATCAGTTCCTGATGCCACGCGCGGTTGTTGTGCATGATGGTGAGCATAGGAAGCTGATGATGCACCGCGGTCCAGAGCACACCGGGTGCGTAGTTGAGATCCCCATCGGTCTGAATGTTGATGACAATTCGTCCGCGACTCTTGGCGGCAAGCGCAGCGCCGACGGATGCCGGAGCGCCATAACCCATACCACCCGCCCCCTGACCGCCGAGGCAACTGTAAGGTTTGTTGTGATCCCAAAGCTGAACGTTGTGACCGCCGGAGAAACCGGTGGGCGAAGACAAACACCAGTCTTCGTTCATGATCAGCGGCCAAAGCTCGGAGTAGACCCGGGCTGTGCTGATCGGGCTTGCATCCCAGCCATTTCTCTTGCTCTGTACAGCCTGGGTAAGTGCCTCGATGCGCGCCTTCTGATTCGCTTCGGTGTGCTTTGCCATACGCTCCTGAATGACCCTGCGTTTGTCGGCCGTCAGTTGTCGCTGGACCTCTTCGATGATGCCCGGGAGGCTCGCCTCCGCGTCGGCCTGGACCGCGAGGACAGGACCGGCGGGAGCGCCGCCACGGCCACCTCTGCCGCCGCCATTCCTGGTGCCAGAGCCCGGTGCGATGCCGCCGAATCCGATGTTGGTTGTATCCCGGCTGAGGAGCGTCGCCAGATTTGGACCGGTGATGGAAGCTTGAGCGCCGGCGGTTTCCAGTCCAAGCGTGTAATCGTATGTGGTATTGGCGCCGGGACCGCAAAGCGAATGACGCTGAGGGAAGCTCATGGGTCCATTGGTTGCGGCTGTGCTGGTTGAAGCACCGACGAGTTCCGCAAGGTCAACGGCGAGCTTGACACCTTGAGGCGTACGCAGACGTCCTACCGCGATCCTCGGATTCTGCGCATCGATCAGGCCTTTCGCAATCTCCCTTGCCTGCGTGGGATCCGCCCCTGTAATTTGCGGCGGCTTGTAGGCCGGCACGCTCATGTTTCGGGCTTCCTCTTTTTGAAGCTCCGTATCCAAAACCACAAGAGTCGGCGCTGTTGGCGGCGTAATGGCTTCGTTGTAGGCGCGTTGAATAGCCGTCAGAGACTCGGCGAGAGTCTTTGGCTGAGCGTCCCATTTCGTGAAGCTCCGTACCATTCCGGCCATATCGTGTGCGGTGTGCGCCGCGATGAAGCCCTCGTCCCGCCCGACCAGAATGACCACGGGTGCCCGGTCATAATAGGCCTGGTAGATGGACATCGCCGCGTGCTGAATTCCGATCGTGGCATGCAGCAATGCAACCATGGGTTTGCCTTCGGCCTTGCCGTAACCGTGCGCCATCGTCACAGCGGACTCTTCATGCAGAGCGGTTATGAACTCCGGCATCTTGTTCGGCGGATTGCCGTAGTTGATTATCGA
>QHXD01000868.1 GCA_003223895.1 Acidobacteriota bacterium | reverse complement strand
GATCCACAGGCGGGGTGGGGTAATCGTCTTTTGCCGTATACACCCCGTCCAAGACAGCGTTGGCGCGTGCTACAACATCACCGGCCGATAACTTCCTTAAACCAACTGATGCTTTGATCGGTTTCGGATGTGTCATATGTCCTCCTTTCTGCGGGATGAAATCCCGCGATTTCCTTCCTGACTAGCGGCGTCTTATAGGGCACGGCCTGTGCCATTCGATCGTTCGGATGCCAATCCTCAGGTATGAATGAGTTACGAATTTAGAGGCATAGAAAACCGTCGATGAACACAACCTATGGGTTGTGGTGCACAACATACAGGTTGTGGTGGCTTCGAAATTGGATTTGAATCAGCCGTGGATTGCACGGATTACGCGGATGGCCAGACAGCAAATCGAATTGCTGTTAGGAAATGCCGCTGCTGGACAGCGAAACCGTTTCCTGTACAGCAACCGCCGTTGTTTGACGGCAAATCCAGTTGCTGTCCAGCAACCGCCGCTGCGGTACGGCCAAACGGTTTCCTGCGCAGCAACCGCCGCTGCCAGACAGTAAATCCGGTTGCTGTCCAGGAAACGCCGCTGCGATACGGCCAAACTGTTTCCTGCGCAGCAACCGCCGCTGCCGGACAGTAAATCCAATTTGCTGCCCAGGAAACGCCGCTGCGATACAGCCAAACCGTTTCCTGCGCAGCAACCGCCGCTGCCGGACTGCAAATCCAGTTGCTGCCCAGGAAATCCCGCTGCGAGCCAGCAATCCGGTTTTCCGCACAGCAATCGCCGCTGCTGTCCAGTAGATTGATTTCCCCCGCAGCAACTGCGTTTTTTATCGTGCGAGAGGGCGGTTAATCCACTAGTATTGTCGCCCAACATGAATCCAAGAATTCTGGCGATTTCGGGTCCGCTGAAGGGATCGGAATTTATTATCGGCGAGGCCGATCTCAACATCGGACGAGGGACACGTAATCACGTTTCTCTGGACGATCCGCTGGTTTCGCCCAGGCACTGCAGCCTTTCCTTCGAGTATGACCGCTGCCTGCTGCTGGACCGTGCCAGCGACCACGGAACCTTCGTCAATGAATTCTCATTTCCCGCGAAAGTCATCCTCCATGGCGACCACATTCGTTTGTTTATCTTCTGGACAAGGAAGTCGATGAGCGAGTGTTGAGGCTCACGGACACGGAGCGAAGCTGGTGTTACGGCTCTCATCCTCCGGATCGTGCCGGAGCATACGAGGCCGCGAAAGCAACCACGCTCACCGCTCTTCTGCGGATGAACGCGTCCATAAGCCAGCTTCACAGCGCGGACGAGATCCAGGCACGCATTCTGGATTTCATTTTCCAGGTAATACCGGCCGAACGCGCGGCCATTCTGCTTGCCGGCCACGATCAGAACCATTTCATTTCTTCGACATATCGTAGTGCCGGTTCCCTCAATGGCGACGGCTTCCCGATCGACGAAACAGTGGCGGTCAGGGTTCTTCGTGGAGGCATTTCGGATTGTCAGGACAAGGCGATCTGCTGCCCGATGACGACATTCGGCACCAAAGTCGGCGTGATCTATGCCGCGATGGCGCAGTCCGGTGTCGAATGGTTTACCGGCAGTCACCTGCAACTGCTCGAATCCATCGGCAGCGCCACGGCTGTAGCCCTCGAACACGCACGGTATGTCGCCTGGCTTGAAGGTGAGAACCGGCGACTGAACGAATTCCTTTACGCCGAGCACGGAATGATCGGTGACAGTGAACGGATGAAGGAGGTCTATCGCTTCATCAGCCGGGTTGGACCCGGCGAGCGGCCCGTTCTGATCCTCGGCCCCAGCGGCACGGGTAAAGAGCTGGTCGCATACGCGATTCACCTGAATAGTCCCCGATCGCATACACGATTCATTCCGGTGAATTGCGGAGCGTTCAGCGAAAGCCTGTTGCAGAGTGAGCTGTTCGGCTATGAAAAGGGCGCTTTCACCGGCGCCGTCGCCCGGCAAAAAGGACTGTTCGAAGAGGCGGATGGCTGCACGATCTTCCTGGATGAAATTGGTGAGCTTCCGCTCAACATGCAGGCGGATCTTTTGCGCGTGATTCAGGAAGGAGAGATCAAGCGGCTCGGTGGAAAGGCTGTCATTAAAGTAAATGTGCGGATCATTGCCGCCACGAACCGCAATCTGCGCGAGGAGGTCCAAAAAGGACGATTCCGGGAAGATTTGTTTTACCGCCTGAATGTCCTTCCGCTCGAAATGCCCACGCTCGCAGAACGCCGAGAAGACATTCCGAAGCTTGCCGCACACTTTATCAGGAAGTATCCGCACATCCGGTGCGCACCGTATCCGGAAGTATTAGGAATCAGTTCCGAAGCCCATCAACTGCTGGCGGCATATAACTGGCCGGGAAATGTTCGGGAACTCGAAAATACCGTCGAATGGGCCATCTCTATGGGCACCACCCCCTACATCCTCCCCGAAGACCTGCCGAAAGAAATCAGACAGTCTATGGATTCGGCCGATCCCGCCGAAAGTTTGTATGAGCGGGAATTCGCCGCGTTTCAGAAATCGCTCTTCGAGAGAATACTCCGCGAAACCCGCCGCAATCGTGCGGAAGCGGCCCGGCGTCTCGGCTGGCATCAGAATTCGTTCCGCCGGCGCTGCTCCGAACTCGGCCTGGAATAAATCACGACCTGTGGTCCGCAAAAAATACATCCCGGTTCCTAAAAGGGACCGGCTAAAGGCTCTATAGAATATTTAGATGCTGTCATCAGCACGGAGTTTTTACGCCGCATTAACGTTCCGAACGTGCGCCATGCCCGCAACAGAACGCTGGCGTGGACGGTCCCGCAAACGTAAAGCCGTAGCTGAGGGATGGTCTTTCTTCAAACTTCCCGAAGAACGTCCCGCCCCAACCGAATCAGTGGTTACCGGCCGGTACCGATATCGTCGCGGCCGAGCGACCTTATCGGTAACTTGCAGCAACCGTTCCGGGTGACGTCTCACCCCTAAAACAGCCGCCAACGGCGGCTTTCTTCCCCGATTCCGGTACCGGCCGGTAACTTGTTGATGAAACGAAGGCGCGCTGAGGACGCAGAAACGCGCGGCTAAAGATGGAATCGGGCAAGTACCTGATGCCGCGTGGTTACTCGACGGTAACCGGTTCCGCATCGCCTGTGGTGCCGGCGAGAAGTTCTTAAACGACTTCTACAGTATCGATTCCGTTGTCGGCATCAACGGGCTAGGTACAGGTACCAATGTGGCTTCAGTTGCTTGTACACGACAAAGCCTCCATGATCGTCGAGTACATCAGGAGAAGGCTTGTAGCCGTCGAACGCAGTATACAGAGTGAATTCTCCTGCCTCCGCTCCGGCGAAATTTTCCACAACTTCCAGATGGACCCGGTGGTGCTGATCGAACCCCAGGCGGTCCAGCTCCCGTTGGTCCGCGGTTCGCAGTTGCTCCGTGCGGTAGGCGTCAGCGTATCACCCCAAAAGTACTCGATTATCTGCTTTCTCCATTCGGTCAAATCGGCAGAGGGAGATCCTGCAAGGCGGCGACCGCTGGTATCCGCGGATTGTGCCCGTAGAGATTCCAGCAAGTCTCGATGCGTTCGGGCGAATTCTTCCATCATATCGGCCCACGATTTCGGATAGATCTGGGTAACCTTGCCCACGAAGACGACATGGTCGGCATTGCCAGTCTCGGGCAGAGCTTGGCAAAACCGGAGTGAGTTCCCGCAAAAGCAGGCCGGCAGTGGCGCGGGCAGCATGGTCAAAACCAAACTGGCCAGCAAATGGTTCCAGAATTTCATAGCGCCCCCTTTTGAACAACTGATCTCAGCGGCTACCGCAATATATCGTGATTGACTAAATATAGTGATGTTCCTTCATGATCCCGCCGATTGCTCCCGTAAAGTCGGCATTCCGGAACGTAGAAGCCCGAAGTGCTGGCAACCTTCCAGATGACGAGATGCCGTTTACGGCAACTTGCGTTGGGCCGCCTGCATCCACTGAGACACAGTGAAGCCAGGCCGGAGATTGCTCTCGAGACGAAATCCAGTGAGCGTAGCCCGGGGGTGATCGCATACGTTAGGTCCAGAACGTACCAGTCGGCAGTTGCCTCTTGCCGAATCCATCGGGGATTGTCGACGATATAATTCCTCAAAACTGATCCAGCATGCGAACGCCAATTGGCGGGATGTTCGATCTGATCATTAGAGCCCTCGGCCTAAGATCCCAACTCCAGCCCAAAAAAGGATTCGGCGAAGCAAATGCCTGCAATGTCCTACCATCTGCTCCGGGAGATTCTACAAAATCCGCAGGTGTGAGTGATCGGCCGGTGGGCGCAACGGGCTGCCGAATCGAAAACGGCGCTAGCGCGCCGGCTGAAGGGGTGACACGTCACCCCTCGCAGGGTTGGCGTATGCTAACGCCGCCGTTTGCGGCGTTAACGCCTTCGTTCTGAGCGGCTTGCGCCGATTCCGCGCCCGGCGCGTTCCCGTGCCGTTAGCATATGCGAACTTGTTGATTCTGTGGGTTGCCGCTTCGTTTGCGCGTTTTTCGAAACCGTAGTAGCATCCCAATTAAGCCCACCTGTCGGCGAGCAAGGAAGCACCCGGCGGCCCTCGGCAGAGCGGTTGTCGGCGGAAGCAGGACGGTCCCGCGTGGGGCCGGATCTGAAAGAGAACGGCGCGAGCCTTTATGGACGCGACCCAGAAAACGGGTTCGCCGAAGCAGTTGCGTGGCCGCTCGCTGGGAACCAAGCTCAGCGAGCCGGAGTATGCGCAATGTGAGAAGTCGGCAGCCCGGCGAGAACAGACGTTGAGCAAGTGGTGACGCCAGGTGCTGCTCGAAGTCGCAGCAGGTAAGTAGTGGGAAAAAAATCAACACATCGCTAACGAGGACATTCAAAGTTTCGGAACCCAGCCAACCCCACAACGGCCATCAACAATGTGAACTCGGGAAGGTTCTGTCGGCGAATGATCCACGAATCATCCAGATCGCATTGAAATATTTGTTCTGACTGTAGCGGCGCTCATATGAGCGCCGGTT
>QHXD01000867.1:2028-4611 GCA_003223895.1 Acidobacteriota bacterium | reverse complement strand
TGATGCAGCGTGTACCTATCGGCATGTTCTGCACCGCGTCCGTAGTGGCGCCCGCCCGCCGCCTCTCTGCTGCGCGGTCGGCCGCTCTCTTCTGTCCCTCGGGGGTGACGGGAGGAAGTTTCCCATCGGGCGGATCGATAATCATCGAAGTCCGCACGCTCGATAAGTGCGTGGACTGGTTCCGGTCGAGCCCGAACTGAGTGAAATCATAGTGCACATCGGCTATGGTGCCGGGTTCGGTTTGCTCACTTTCGCGCTCAGCCGCCCGCTTTTCAATTTGGATGGCTTCGTCTTGTGTATAGAACTCTTTCGTTACGCCGTTGGGCCGCTCGAGCGGCACGTACGTAGAGTTCGTCCAATACCCCTGCAGATCCGGCTGGCCGTCGGGCGTACGTGGCGCCTTATAGGCCTTCGCCGCGGGCTGAGCTTTTGCTCCAGCCGAAGGCGCCTGACCGGCAACAGAGAGTGTTGCCAGCAGGACTTTAGCGTCGGGCCCACCGCCCGGACCCCCACGCCCTTTTTTAGCGTCGGGCCCACCGTCCGGATTGCTTCGGTACACCGCTTCGCGGCCTTCTTACTACCGGCCGGTCCCCCCACGCCCTTTTTAGCGTCGGGCCCACCGTCCGGATTGCTTCGGTACACCGCTTCGCGGCCTTCTTACTACCGGCCGGTCCCCCCACGCCCTTCGTCTTACCTGCTGGTCGTTGGCTGTTTTCTCAGATGCCCGTAGATCAAATCTTCCACAAATTCCACGCACTTGAATTCCATGATCTGAGCATTTCGTTCGACACGCTTGTAGAGCGGCATACTGATCTTCCACGGCCGCGAAAACGTCTGCGGATCCTCGATCGTAGCTTCATAATTCAACGTTTCCAGGCTGCGCGCAGTGATGCGTTCGACAACGTGAAGTGCATCGCTGTGGAAATTCCCTGCCCTGTCGAACCAGGTCTGGTCGTTGAAACCGGTGGTATCGATGACCAGCGTCTCGCCCTCCCAATGTCCGTTCGACCATCCCATCCAGCTATCGGCAGGCGCTTCCGTTGCCTTGCCCATATTGACGGTGCGCACGGCTCCCGCGAACTCAAAGACCATCATGATCACGTTCGGACTTTGAATAATCTGGAACGGCATTCCTTGATACATGGCGCGCGGAACGCCGGGCAGGTAACACTTGATCTCCGGATCAAGAGTCAACCGCTTCTCAAGGTTTTCCTTCTTTTTTGCCGCTGCCGCAGGAAGATACGGGATCGGTCCTCCCTCAACAATACCCAACCCGGGAGGAATCGCGTCCGCCGCGCCGAGTGCGACCACCCGGCCAAATCCCGCCGCATGGGCCTCGAGATCCCAATTGGCTTCGTTCAACGCCTGCCAGACGCCGTTCAAGTTGGGCTTGGCGTCCGCTGTTCGCGGCGCCCTGTATGCCGGCGCAGGTGTCTGAGCAAAGTGCGTCGTGACGGCCACCAAGAGGCCGGCCACGATGACCATCGAAATCGTCCAAATCACATAGCGGTTTCTCATCTGATCGGTCTCCTCTAAACTCAATGCGTTTATATGCTAAATGCCAGTGTCTTTGGGGAAAATAATCTCTTCAAATGAGGTTGATGTCAATTAACATAACGTCGAAAACTATAAAGAATGAATCGGATACTTGCGGCAATCTTTCTTGGGCTCTTTGTTCTCTCTCCCGTCGTTCTGGCAGAAACCCTTCCGCCGCGACTCAGCGATGCGGAATTCTGGCAGATGATCTGTGACTTTTCCGAACCGGACGGCTATTTCAGTTCGAATAACTACTTGTCCAACGAAAACACCTTCCAGCGCGTGATACCGGCACTAAGAGCCGCAATCAGGCCCGGCGGAGTGTATATCGGAGTGGGCCCGGA
Source organism: Acidobacteriota bacterium (assembly GCA_003223895.1). Lineage (GTDB taxonomy): Bacteria > Acidobacteriota > Terriglobia > 20CM-2-55-15 > 20CM-2-55-15 > 20CM-2-55-15. The sequence continues at coordinate 2,731 of QHXD01000867.1, read as the reverse complement.
GCAAAACTTCACTTACATCGCCGCGCTTGAGCCCAGGATCTCCTTCATCATCGACATTCGCCGCCAGAACATGCTGCAACATCTAATATATAAGGCGGCTTTTGAACTTTCCGAAACCCGTGCGGAATTCCTTTCGTTCCTGTTTTCAAGAACGCGCTCGCCGGAACTGGATGCCCGGTCCAGTCCGGAGGATTTGTTCGAGGGATATCAAAAAGCGGCTTCCGATCGAGAACTTTACCAACGCAATCTTCAGACGATCATCAGACTTCTGACCGAGCAGCACCATTTCACGCTAACCACCTCGGACACCGAAAGCATCGGGCGCATCTATCGAGCGTTCTTTCTTGCAGGACCCGACTTGAGTTACTCGTTCATGGCCGGTCCGCGCCCCGGCCGGACGCCGACCTATTCAGAACTGATGACGGAAACCGATGGCCAGGGCCGCAACTGGAGCTACCTTGCAAACGAAGACAATTTCAAGCTGCTGAAAGATCTTCAAGGCAGGAACCTGGTGATTCCGATTGTCGGCGACTTCGCGGGACCGAAGGCCATCCGCGCCGTTGCGCAATATCTGGAGGAGCACGAGGCGCCGGTGAACGCTTTTTATACTTCGAACGTCGAGCGATACCTCTTCGAGGACAACGTCAATTGGAAAGCCTTTTACTCGAATGTCGAAGCGCTTCCCATTGACGCGAAGAGTACT
>QHXD01000867.1:1429-2021 GCA_003223895.1 Acidobacteriota bacterium | reverse complement strand
GCCCGCGCATATTCCAATCGCCGCCGAAATGCGATCCGATCGGTGACGTTGCTCTCCTCCATTTCGGAACTGCTCGACGGAATCGAGGAAGGCCGCGTCACGATGTACGAGCAACTGAACGCGCTATCGCGCTAACGTTTCGGAGGAACAATGTTTTTGTCGATCGTTATCTCTCTCCTTCTGACACAAGCCCAGCAAGGCACGGCGCAATTGAGGGGTTTCCGAACGGCGCCCGCTCTGTTTCAGCAGAACTGCGGCACGTGTCACGGTAAGGAGGGCTCGCTTTCCATCTCCGTGTTGCAGGAGTACTCGCCGGAACGTCTGTATGAATCGCTCACCATCGGGAAGATGAAAGAGCAGGCCGCAAGTCTCACCGACGTGCAGAAGCGAACGATCGCGGAATTTCTCGCAGCACGCCCGAGCCGAACCGAGGCCGGTGACATGAAGAACATGACGAACCGCTGCGCGTCGAATGCTGCAATGACCGACCCCGCATCGGGACCCGCATGGAACGGCTGGGGCGCAGGGACCGGGAACGCGCGATTCCAGACTGCGATTGCTGCAGGCCTCACAGCCGATCAGGTACCGAAGC
>QHXD01000867.1:0-1339 GCA_003223895.1 Acidobacteriota bacterium | reverse complement strand
AGACCGGGTGCGTTTACTGGTCATTCCAGGCAGACGCCGGCATTCGGTCGGCGCCGACCGTAACGGCGATCAAGGGTCAGGGCTCGACAAGATACGCCGTCTACTTCGTCGACGTACTGACTCGCGTCTACGCTCTCGATGCGCAAACCGGCAAGCTTCTATGGAAGGTGAAGGCCGGCGATCACCCACGCGCCAAGAGCACGGGTTCCCCGATCGTCTATGACGGGCGCATCTACGTTCCTGTCTCCTCAATGGAAACGACAACAGGCGCCGTTCTCACCTACGAATGCTGTACGTTCCGCGGCCATGTCGTCGCGCTCGATGCAAACACGGGACGGCGAATCTGGCGGACCTTCGTTATCCAGGAAGAGCCGCAGCCGAGAGGCAAGAACAAGAACGGAGTGACGCTGTGGGGCCCATCCGGCGGAGCCGTGTGGAACGCGCCAACAATCGATGCCAAACGCAAACGTCTCTATGTTGGAACGGGAAACGCGTACACCTCCCCCGCCGCTGAAGGCACGGACTCCGTCATCGCGATGGAGTTGGACACGGGCAAAATCGTATGGCAGCACCAGGAATACAAGGGCGACGCGTTTATCAGCGCCTGCAGAGCTGCCGGCGAGCCTGGAGACAATTGTCCCGAAAAGCTTGGTCCGGATTATGACTTCGGAGGATCCGCAATGATTCTGCACACGCTGCCGGATGGCCGCGATGTGCTTATCGCAGGAAGTAAAGGTGGCGTTTCGCTCGCACTCGACCTGGATCACGACGGGGCGGTGCTCTGGAGAACGAACCTCGCAGAGCGTCCGCCCTCGGCCGCCGGCTTGATCGTTTTCGGCGGCGCCTCGGATGGAAACACGGTGTACTACGGCTTGAATCAGCCCGGCGGCGGCGTGGCTGCCGTGCAGTTGTCGGACGGCTCACGTAAATGGACGACAACGCGGATGGCGCCCAATGGACAGGGACATCCTGCGGCCATTACCGGGATTCCCACGGTGGTGTTCACACAGTCGATGGATGGCATGCTGCGCGCGCTTTCCACGGCAGACGGCAAAGTCATCTGGGAGTACAACACCGTTCGCGAGTATGAGTCGGTGAATGGGGTTCCAGCGAAAGGCGGTGCCATGGGTCAGGCCGGAGCCACCGTCGTGGGTGGAATGCTCTTCGTGGGATCGGGCTATGGCACCGGCAACTCGATCAATGGCAACGCGCTGCTCGCCTTTGGGCCGGAGTAAACACCGTAGCGGCGGTCTATGACCGCCGGCTATCTCATAATTGCGACACTGTCGGCGGTCATAGACCGCCGCTACAGTACGCCACACACAAGGAGGCGTTATGA
>QHXD01000119.1 GCA_003223895.1 Acidobacteriota bacterium | reverse complement strand
TCGTCCTCGCAATGATCGAGCACAGACTGGATCAAATCCTTGATGAAGGCCTCGGCAAGGGCCATATTTCCTTCCAGGTCGAGGAAAGCCACTTCAGGCTCGATCATCCAGAATTCGGCGAGATGCCTGGCCGTATTCGAGTTTTCCGCACGGAATGTCGGTCCGAAAGTGTAAACCTTCTTCAGCGCCGTCGCGAAAATCTCTCCTTCAAGCTGGCCGGAAACTGTGAGTTTGGCTTCGGCTTTGAAAAAATCCTGCTGAAAATCGATCTTGTTATCGACTTTGGGAAGATTTTCCAGGTCCAGGGCTGTGACTCGAAACATTTCTCCGGCGCCTTCGGCGTCGGAGGTCGTAATGATTGGAGTGTGGATGTGGAAAAACCCGCGTTCATTGAAGAACCTGTGTATTGCAAAGGCTGCCCTGCTTCGCACACGAAAGGCCGCACCGAGCGTATTGGTCCGGGGGCGAAGGTGCTGTATTTCCCGCAGGAACTCCAGCGTGTGTTTTTTCTTTTGTAAGGGATACTCGGGCGGCGCTTCTCCTACGAGTTTGATCTCCGCCACATTGAAGTCATATTCCTGCTTGCCGCCCTCTGAACGCACAAGCCTGCCCGCGACTTCTATCGCTGATCCGGTCCCGAGCTTTCCCGCGATCGTCTGGTAGCTTTCCAGTGAGGGGTTCACGACAAGTTGCAGAGTCCGGATCGATGTACCATCCGAAAATTCGATGAAAGAGATTCCCTTTCCCGCCCGGTGGCTGCGGACCCAGCCCTGGAGTTTGAATTCCTGATCGAGGGGTTTTGTGGCGTGAACTTCCTTGACGTCGAGGATTTTCATATGCAGTCGCGGCTTTAGCCCGCGTTCAGTCCGTACTTTGACCGGAATTCTTCGATCGAGTTTTGAGCCTCATCCCAGAGGTCCTGCAGCCGGCTGCGCACCTCCCGGCCTTTGGCCGGTTCGTCTCCGCGCGTCTCGAAAACAAGGGAGCCTTTGTATTCGGCGATCACGAGTTTTTCGATGAGAGCCGGCCAGTTCAAGGTGCCTTCGAAGGGCCACAGATGCTCATCCTTCTCGCCATTGTTGTCGTGGACGTGCGTCGTATGGATGTGTTCAAAACCGCTCGTGACTCCCTGCAAATATCCGTGTCCAGTATCGTAGCAGATTCCAATATCGGGAATGCCTGCCACACGTTTGAATTCCTGGATGCGATCGATGGTCGAGATCTCATTCGGAATGTTTTCGATCATGACTCTCACCCCGGCAAATGCTCGAATCTGAGCGATCGCCGAGTAGGCATACTCAAACGCAACGGGACTGAACTTCTCTCCGGGATTTCCCAGGTGCATCACCACGTATGACGGCATGACTCGCTCAGCCAGCTCGAGCGAACGTTTAATCTCATCGATCGCGGATTCGCGATGTTGCCGCTCGGAATCCAGCGGCGATATCCAGACTTTCTCCCTGGGTCCGACATTCTCCATGAAAGGCAAGTGAATCGAAGGGGCCGGCAGAGCGTTTTCCTGGAACCACCGTCCGAGAGAGCGCAGCAGCGTTCGGTCGTGGAAATCCAGGTGTGGGCGATTGCAAAAGAGCTCGAACTGCTCGTAGCCGGTTTTTCTCATGGATTCCAGCAGATCCACGGTGACCGTGCGGCGGCGGTGGATCTGCGTCGAGATTCCAAACTCCATGACACGCATTGTAATGCTATGATTTCGGGAATGCTTGGACGAATCGCATTAGTTCTTTTCCTTGTCGCCAGTTGCGTTGTGCCGGGCTCGGCGCAGTCTCGAACCATCATCTTCGAACCGAACCTGCGGTTGTTCACTACGATGGCCGCTCTGAACGTCGCCGGTTTCGACGTCGAATACGGTTCCCAATACCATCCGGTGCGCGCGGCCGCACGGAAATACACGGAGGATCTGGACCCGGACCTTGTGGCCCGGCTGAAGGCGTTTTACAAGGGACGTAAGGGCAATGAAACGGATGAGGCGCAGCTGTCCAAGTACATCTCTCTGGCTGTGACGTTGACGGATGCGCCCAATTTCAGGCCTGCCACTCGCGAAGAGAACATGCCGCCGGATGCGCGGAGTGTGCTGGGTTTTGCCGACCTTCTCCGCGAGTTTTACGAGAAGGCACATATTTCGCAGTATTGGACCGTAATCCGTCTCCAATATGAACGAGAGATCGCTCGGCAGGCTCCAGTATTGCGCGATCTCATCGTCCGGACCGACGCCTATCTTCGCGTTCCGCTCGGAAATGTCGTGACGCGGAATCTGGCCGTTTACCTCGAACTGGCAGCGCCCACCAATACCGTTAACGTGCGAAGCTATCAGGACAACTACTACGTCGTTCTTGGCGATTCAACGAATCCGCGCGTCGACGATGTGCGCCACGCCTATTTGCACTTCCAGCTCGACAGCCTTGTCGCCCTCAATGCTCCGAAGATCGCGGGAGGCAACAATATTCTCGGACTCGTTTCGAGAGCCGAAGGCGTCGATCGGGCCTACACGTCGGAGTTTCACATCATGACGACGGAGTCGTTGATTCGCGCCGTCGAGTTGCGCATGGACCGGGTTCCGGCCGTCCGGGCGCGCGAAAACGTCGATGCCTATTATCGATCGGGCTTGTTGTTGACGCCTTACTTCTATGAGGCTCTCCAGAGCTTTGAGCAGAATGAATCGGGAATCCGCGACTACTTTCCAGAGATGGCGAAGGCAATTCAGTTGAAGACCGAGCAACAGAGGTTTCAGGAAACCTTCTCGAAGATCCCGATTCCTCAGAAGACAGCGTCGCGGCCCGAGGTTCCACAGCCTCCGCCGGCGCCGCCGGCAAATCCAACCCGCGATCTGCTCAAGGAAGGCGAAGCGGCATTCAATTCAGGTGATCACGCGAAGGCGAAGACAGCCTTCGAAAGAGTGCTTTCGGATTTCGATCGCAATAATGGCGCGGCCCTCTACGGCCTGGCGTTGATTGCGAGCAAGCAGAACGACGACGAACTGGCGAAGCAGTACTTCGATCGGACGATTCGCAGCGATTCGGCCGAGCCCTCAATGAGAGTCTGGTCCTACATCTTTATGGCGCGGATCTTCGACCTCGAATGTACGCGGGAACGCGCCGTCGAGTACTACCAGCAGGCCGTCAAGCTCGGCGACAACACCCGAAACGCGCAAGCCGCCGCGCGAGAAGGCATCCAAAAGCCTTACGGCGACGGCTGCCGTTAGTTTGTTCCCGGAATTCGGGGAATTTATTGAGTTTTGGGGATGGCTGCTCCACGATGGCAGGTGATACATTGCACCTGCACCACGTCCGATTTTCCGAGCTCGCTGCTTAGAGTTTTGTTGATGTCCCCAACCATTCTCATCATGACGCGAGCGGTCTTCTTTGCCGGCTTGTCATCCGAAGCAGCGTCAATCGGAATCTGTCCATTTGCGTTGGGTGGCGCACCAACCATTTCCGCATGGCAGTAGTTGCACATAACCCCGAGTCCCATTGTGAACTGCTGCATCACCTGAACAACCTGCGGGCGCGTCATATCCTTTGGCAGCACCTGGAGGTTCGTCGGCGGAGGAGGAGCCGCGCGTTGTCCACCACCACCGCGCTCACCGCGCTGGCCGCCCTGAGCCGGCGCCTGAGCTGCAATCATCATCGGCAACGTCATTGAAATACAAAGAACTACAATCCCGAACCACACCATCTTGCGTATAGTCATAGTCACCCCTCGTCTGGTTTTTATACTTTAGCTGATTCACGAATGCCAAGAGATTCTGAACGTAATTCCGAGACAGACGAAAAGAATTAGCCGCGAATTACGCTGATTACGCGAATGGGGCGCAAAAAGGATTCTTGATGCGCCCCATTCGCGTAATCTGCGTAATTCGCGGCTAATTCTTTTCGTCTGTCCCCGAATTACCCAAAGCGAAGGTCTTCGACGGTATCGAAGACGGGGACGTCTGTTCGTAACGTCGCAAGCCTTAGAAAGAGCAACGCATCATCCCAGGAAGCGAACAACGTTTCTGCCAGCGGGCGGGCGTTTCGTATTGAGGGCGGCCATTCTTTCCAGTCTTTCGGTATCTGTTCGAGGTGCGGATACACAGACAAAGTCGAGGCTGCGGCTTTCTTCCCCCAGCCTTTCACGCCGGGAAAACCGTCTGCGCTGTCGCCCACCAGAGCAAGATAGTCGGGAATGGATTTGGGCGGAACTCCGAACTTTGCGACGATAGCGGCCTCGTCGAGTATCACCTGCGTTCGACGGTGAAGCTGGACGATTCGCGTACCGGAGACACATTGGCCGAGATCCTTGTCGGGAGTGCAGATCAGCACGCGATCGACCTGCGGGTCTTTCGCGGCCTTGATCGCCGCCGAGGCCAGGGCGTCGTCGGCTTCGAATTCCACCATCGGCCAGAGAACGACTCCCATAGCCTCGAGCGAATCCTCGAGAACAGGAAATTGCGAATACAGCTCCGGCGGAACTCCTTCGCCTGTCTTGTATCCGGAATACAGATCGTTCCGGAACGATTCGATGACCCGGTCCGTGGCCACGCCGAGGTGCGTGGCTCCACGATCGATCATTCCCCTGACGGAATTCACAACCGCGCGAGCTGCCCCGACCTCGCGCCCCATCGCATCTTTCACTGAAGGGACAGCAAAGAAATGCCGGAAGAGTTCGTACGTGCCGTCGATCAAATAAACGTCCATACTAAGTTTGAATGGAAATTCCCATTGTCAATATAGGTCCACTGGTGTCCGGAACGAAAGGCCGTCACGACGTGGCAGTCAGGATAGGGCAAGCGTGTCGCGACTGTGGTTTCTTTTACGTTATCGGCCATGGAGTGGATGAAGACCTGCAGCGGCGGCTGGAGGATGCCAGTCGACAGTTTTTCGCTCAGGATCTTCAGACCAAGATGGAAATCAGCATGTCTCGCGGCGGGCGAGCCTGGCGAGGATACTTTCCCGTCGGTGGCGAACTCACATCCGGAAAGCCTGACCTGAAAGAGGGGATCTACTTTGGTGCTGAGCTCAGCGATGATCATCCTCTTGTGCAGGCCGGCACGCCGCTGCATGGCGCAAACTTTTTTCCCGCAAACATCCCGCAATTCCGCGAGCTGGTTCTGGACTACATGGCCGCGATGACCGAACTCGGGCACTGCCTGATCGCTGGTATCTCCCTGGGCCTCGGTTTGGAAGAATCGTATTTTGACGACCATTACACGTCTGATCCGCTGGTGTTGTTCCGTATCTTCAACTACCCTGTGCCGCTTGAGAACGCTGAGAGTGAACCAGGTCTGGGGGTCGGAGAGCACACGGATTATGGTCTCCTGACTATTTTGAGACAGGACATGTCCGGAGGCTTGCAGGTAAAAACAAAGTCTCATTGGGTAGACGCGCCTCCGATACCTGACTCGTTTGTGTGTAACGTGGGAGACATGCTGGACCGCTTGACGGGAGGGCGGTATTTATCAGCGCCGCATCGCGCCCGGAATCCGGCAGGACATGATCGGCTGTCATTCGCATTCTTCTTCGATCCGAACTTCAATGCGGAAGTCCGGCCCGTCACGGCTGGTGCTGTGTTGAATGACAACAAGGAAGAACGGTGGGATCGTGCCAGCGTCCACGAGTTTCGCGGTACATACGGTGACTACCTGCTGGGTAAAGTCTCCAGGGTTTTCCCGGAATTACGCCGCAAGGTGTTGTAGCGGCGGTCTATGACCGCCGGTGTTTTGTCGATTTTGGGAAAAGCCGGCGGTCATAGACCGCGGCTACAGTCCAGATTCAGGGCTGGCCAGGCGTTGCGGCCGGCCTCGGAGGCTGCTGGGTGAGCACCTGTCCGGACGGCAGCGTGACGGAAACGAAAAGTCCTCCCGGGTCACCGTTCCTGAAAGGCCGGGCAACCACCTTTACCTTGTCGCCGACCTTGACCGACGTTGACTTCCAGCCCGCGCGGACCAGAAAGGCGGGAGGATTCATCTCCAGGTTCCAGATGTCGCTGTTGCCGTTGCTGTTCGGCACCTCAATTTCCAGCCATGAGTGCGGATTACCCCACTTGAACTGTTTGACGATGCCTTCCGTCGTTACGGTTTTCGTCGTATCGATGCCGGCCGCGGAGTGGTGGGCGTAGGCTGAGCTCGCAATACAAAGCGCAATCACCAGCGAGCCTGCGACTATTAAACCTTTCATTGCTCTGCCTCCTGTTTCCTGATGATGATTCCTAGCGAACGTTGTCCTTCGAGTGGACACTCGGCATGTGATCGTTGAGATCGGGCAGGCACTCGACTTCGGCGATGTCGCGGTCATCGACGCGTCTCCAGTGCTTGACCATCTTCCAATCGCCCTCCCACATCTTCGGGTCGGTCAACGTGAACTCGATCTCGAGCGTTTTTCCTTCGTTGATCATCTTGATGCGTTCGACGATGTGCAGCTTGTCGCTCGCCGGAATTCCCAATCTGTCATGAATCCAGTGATGTTCGGCAACGAAATTTGTGGTATCGATCACGAGCGTATCACCCTCCCAGTGCCCAATGGATTCTCCATTGAAGCTGGGCACGGCGATGTCCGGGTCCGTGTGAGGGCGGCCGTCCATGTAGATGACCCGCAGACTGTTCATCAATTCGCTGATCATGAAGATTCCGGTCGGCAATTGGATCATGCTGACGGGCCACACGCGCGTCATCATGATGGGCATTCCTGCCGGCCAGCACAGGCCGATGTCGTTGCGATATATCTTGCCTTCCTTCGTGGCTATTTGCGCCCCATCATAGTGCTTCTGCGCCTCTGGCGTGAGCTTGAAGCCTGGGGGAGGGTCGAACCTTTCGGTTTCTCCGCCGTGCAGCCACGCACCCGTCAGGTTGAAGGGTGGCTTGGGACGAGGTTTGGCGATGTTGTCCGGCGCCAGCATACCGAGCGAACCTGGAGGCTGGAACTGCGCCGCCAGATCCGATGCGGCGACAAGGACAGTCAATACAACAAGAGCGGCCATCCCAACCCGACCGATCTGTGATTTGCTCATCGTTTGCCTCCAAAATATCCAGTCTCACTGGGTTGCGGATCTTATCATGCGATATACAGAGGATCAATTTAGGCGGCAGCGATTGACCACCCTTCCACAAAGTTGATTTATTCGCCGTCCCGTACGTCCTCAGTTTTCAAGGACGTACCCTCCGTGGCAGTTTGGTCACTCGCCTGCACAGTGTCGCCCATGATTGGCATAGGTACGCGCCAGGCTACTCGCGAGGTGAGTACGCTCGCCCAACCGTCGAAAATTCCGCTCGGCATCGTTACCGTGATGGCTGTTTGGTTTATCTCCAGCTACGCCTATCGCTACCTTACTCTCGATACCGAACAGTTCGGCATCTTCAGGCCGCGTGCTGGTTGGCTTGTCCTTCACGTCGCCGGGGGCACGGCAGCGCTCCTCATCGGCCCAATACAATTCTGGTTTGGCTCGCAGCGTTCGAAAGCCGTGGTTCACCGAATTCTCGGTATCGGATATCTGATGTGTGTCGCCATTAGCAGCGCTGCAGCCTTTTACATGGCCGCGCACACGGACTTCGGTTGGGTTTTCGGAATGGGCCTCACCTCGCTGGCGATCGCCTGGGTCGCAACGACGGGTCTGGCCGTTCTAGCCATCAGCCGCTGCCTGATCGAGCAGCATCGGGAATGGATGGTCCGGAGTTACGTCGTGACGTTCGGTTTCGTCATATTCCGAGCAGTGGTCGAAGTGTTTGAAATAGTCGGGACAGGCACTACGGTGGAGCGCCTCACGGCGGCAAGCTGGATGTGCTGGGCTGTTCCGTTGCTGATCACTGAGATGATGCTTCAGGGCCGCAAAATTTTCATGTACGGTGTTCAGGTTCCCGAGAGACTCGCCGCCAGGGAAAGCGGCCTGTTGGAACTGATGAAATCGACTGAAAATACTGTAGTTTCACGGCCGCAGGCACCGAGCAAGGTTCGCCTTGAACAGCCTCAAAGCGTGGTTGAATCCAACCTGTAGCGGCGCTCTGTGAGCGCCGGTTTTCCTGGAATCCGCCCGGTCTGTAAAAGGGATTTATTCCAGGGTCTCCAACTTCCCCAGCAGAAAGCGCCGCTCGGCATCGGAGCCGGCAAATTGAACCGCTCGTTGATAGGCGTCGCGCGCTTCCCGGGTGAGGCCGGCGCGGCGGCAGAAGTCCGCAAGTGTCGCGTGAAACAGGAAATACTCCTTCATGGGAACCTGCT
>QHXD01000118.1 GCA_003223895.1 Acidobacteriota bacterium | reverse complement strand
GATATGCCCCCTTCAATTCGGACTTCTTGAGCACCAGAAAGCACATCACATTTGCACGGTGAGCACGGAAGAGTTCTGTGTTGTATGCGGAGTCGTTGGCAATCTCAGGGTCATGCTCCCTCAGTTGGTTGCCCGAGGTGTTGATTTCAGCGTGCGGCTGAAATCCGGCGCGGATGAATTCTGCGCGGAGTTCATCCAATAGCCTGGCAGCCTCCTCGAGTTTCAGGTATTCCAGATGCGGATTCACTCGCACTCCCTGAACAAGCCCATCCCAGAAATCGACTGACGAGAAGCGCGCCTGAGGGATGGTGATGGCCCACCCCGGTGAAGATATGCGCACCACCTCCATGCCTTGTCGCCAAGATTTCCACCATGCATCTCCAGGAATGGCGCACCCTTCGCCGAACACGCAGCATCGAAAACGATCTTGTTGGGTTGAGCCATTCCAAAGGTCGGCAGCCAGCCCTCACTCCACTTCTGATTAATTTGGAGTGCCTTCTGGAACATGGCGTCATCGTAAGCCGATTTCTGAAGTGTAACCAGCTGTTCTTGATAAAGCATGGTTTCAGCGCCCGTGTGCATCAGCGCCTTGTCCCTGTTAATTTACCCTGCTCGGCCTGCTCAAATCCTTTGACGACGGCCTCGGGAAGAGGCGGCTTCCGTTCATTTGCACACTGCTTGATCCCGTCAATGCCATTCTTCACGTAGAGCTCGTGGGCCGGCATCAGTTCCTCAAAGACCGCCTTGTTGCCCTCGCCAAGCTTTTTGAGCGTGACCTTTGCGAGCTCATCAGAATCCTGGGTGATATGGAGTGTGTCGGTTATCTTCGGCAAAGTCGCATTACTCAGGTCTCGAGCGTGTTCCATTCCGCAGCCGACCTGCTTTGACGCGAATGAGGCTGCCCCAAACCATTGGAGGTGGGGCGTCTGCTTATAGGCCCTGGCATATGCGGCGCTGATCATTTTATTGCGCTTGATGGGATCTGGTTCCTTGGCAGAGAGTCAGGCCGTTGATATTGATGGTAGTCATCGAAGCCTGCTAAGGCCGATTCGCCGCGCGTTCGGCCTCCACTTTTTTTTGACCTGCGGCAAGAGTTGTTTGCAACCAGGTTCGAAATCCCTCGGGGTCCACGTAAGGATGTGGGTCTCCCGGCTTGCGAGCCCGCAGTTTCCTGGCTCGCTCGAAGATCTGAGCAGGTTCCGGATGATTCGTGATATTGACCTGAACGTCCGGTACCGCCATCACGCGCTTCACGCTATCGACAAATTGTTGGGCGACGCGGGCCCCGTTGACCGTATTCAGCCCCATTCCGCCGAACATAAATGCCTTGTACCTCTTTCCCTGATCAAACACGGGAAACTCAATCGAGGTCACGCCGGGCGTGTGACCGGGTGTGATGTAGAACTTGATCGTCGTGTCACCCAATGTGAGCGTGTCGCCATCCTTAATAACCAGGTCGCGGCGGATCGGCTTGAACTGCCGGTGCTGACCTCCTGAACTCGTGTAAGTTCCCAGGCCGTTCATTTGCCAATCGCCTTCTGCCATACCGACCCGAGCGCCCGTGAGTGCCTGCAGTGCGTTTGCGCCTCCGGTGTGGTCCGTGTGCGCATGCGTGACGATGATGTACTTGATGTCTTTGGGATTGAGCTTGAGCTGCTGCATGGATTTGGGGATTTGATCAGCGAATTCCTCGTACAGCGTATCGACCAGAATCAAACCGCCACTCGTTTTCAGGATGTAGGCGCATACGGAATCGAGGCCCACATAATAGAGGTTGTCGAAGATCTGAAAAGCCGGCACGGGCTTTGAGTTTTCCTGCGCCGCGGCAAATGGGATTTGGCATGCAATCAAGATCATCGTCAACGACGTCATCACAAGAATTCGTTTCATGGGTGACCTCCTCAAAGGTGCGTCAATCTATCATGGAACGCGGGCTAAAGCCCGCGACTGGAGATTGGCCATTTGTGCGGGGTTTAGAGCAAGAACTCCCCTCCTAATCCAGGAGGGGACTACAGACTCACATTTCGTGTGCATGACCGCTCGCACAACGAAGCGCAAAAAAATGGCCGATCTCCAGACGCGGGCTAAAGCCCGCGACTACAATCCGCGTTCCTCTCTGGCGTATACTTGGCGCCATCTCTGGAGGAAGCATGAATCAGACAACGTCCATTCTTCACCGTGGGGGCATTTTCATGGCTGCCGCAGTATTGATCGGTCTGATTGGAGCGGTTCCGGCCGCCGCAGCCACAGCCTGCGAGAATCTCGCGGGCCTTGCCCTTCCAAACGCCAGGATCAATTCTGCTCAAATGGTCGCTGCTGGAGCCTTTGTGCCGCCCGGCGGTGGCGGTGCTGGTCGTGGCGGCGCTGCAGCAAATCCATTTGGGAGTCTGCCTGCTTTCTGTCGAGTGACGGCGACGTTGACGCCGAGCAGCGACTCCGACATCAAGACCGAAATCTGGTTACCCGCATCAGGGTGGAACGGCAAGTTCTTAGCCGTCGGCAATGGCGGATGGGCCGGTACGATTCCGTACCCTGCGCTCGCCGGGGCTGTGGCCGCGGGTTATGCCGGAGCAGGCACCGATACCGGCCACGTCGGCAATAGCGCGGAGTTCGCGCTGGGTCATCCCGAGAAGTTGATCGATATTGCCTATCGCTCGATTCATGAGATGACGGTACAGTCGAAGGCCGTCATCAACTCCCATTATGGAGTTCCCGCGAAGTTCTCCTATTACAACGGATGCTCCCAGGGCGGCAGGCAGGGCCTTGCAGCGGCACAGACTTACCCGGAAGACTTCAACGGGATCATTGCGGGCGCCTCGACCTGGGAACAGATGCGCGCCCACGGCGCCCGGACGGCGTTGAACCTCATCGTCAATAAAGATGCGGACAGCATCATCCCGCCGAGTAAGTACCGCATGATCCATGATGCCGTTTTGAATGCCTGCGATGCATTGGACGGAGTGAAGGACGGTGTGCTCGAGAATCCGATGAAGTGCAATTTCGATTACTCGAAGCTCTTGTGCGACGGCGCTGACGGAGCGGCCTGTTTGACGAAAGGCCAGGTCGAATCGGCAAAGGCGATGACGTCGCCCTTGAAGGATCCGAAAACAGGGAAGGTGCTGTTTGAGCCGCACCTGTTGCCCGGAACCGAGCTCGGTTGGGCAACGAACGGAGGGCCGCAGCCTCTCGGACCGGCTTTAACCGCGATGCGCAACATCGTGTTCAAGGATCCGAAGTGGGATTATCACACGATGAACATCTCGACCGACGTCGATCGCGCGAACAAGTCAGACGACCGCGTGATGTACTCAGGCGATCCGAACTTGAAACCATTCTTCGATCACGGAGGAAAGCTGCTCATGTATCACGGCTGGACTGATCCTCAGGTTAGTCCGATGCTCAGCGTCACTTACCACGACAACGTCCTGAAGGCCGTGGGAAAGGAAAAAGCCGCAAATTCGATCGCCCTCTTCATGATGCCTGGTATGAATCACTGCCAGGGTGGCGATGGCCCGGATACCTTCGATAAGGTGAAAGTGCTGGAACAATGGGTGGAACAAGGTAAGAAACCGGCCCAGATCATCGCCTCTCACATGACGAATGGCCAGGTCGATAAGACGCGTCCCTTGTGCCCTTATCCTCAGGTGGCGAAGTACAAGGGCACCGGCAGCATGAATGATGCTACCAACTTTTCGTGTGTAGGAAATTAAATACAAAGACACAAAGGGCACAAAGACACAAAGAAAGCCGGCATCAAAGATCATTTAATGCCGGCTTTCTTTGTGTCTTTGTGTTTAATTATTAGAAGTTCAACCGCGCGCCCATCGTAAACCTCCGGTTCCCGCTTGCCGTGGTAATGCGTCCGAAGCTGGTGGAGTTGATGCTCAGATTCGCAGGGAGCGGGACGCTGAAAACCGGATGATTCAAGACATTGACGACATCGATCCGGAATTCAAATTCCTTCGTTTCCGTCATCCTCACGCGCTTGATAAGGTTGGCATCGAAGCCGACCAGCGGCGGTCCCTCGACCCATTTCAGGCCTAGTGTGCCGTTCCTGCCCGGCACCGGATTGACCAGAAGAAGCCTTCCTTGAGAATCCGCGATTGCTTTATTGCTGAATTGGCCATTCAGTCCGTTGGCTGGCGTCACACCAGCAACCGACGGATCGTTGATCTGCTGAATACCAGGGAAGTAAGTTACACCGTTGGCAACCTTCGTGACTTTCCCAAAACTTCTTGGAAAATCTCCCACGACATCCGGAGTCGTGACGGTGACGGATGTCACCGGATTCGTGGAAGTAGCGGACGTCGAGTTCGTGACAGTCTGGAGAGGAGTGGTAATGTTCAAAGGCGCCCCCGAAGTCCAGCTGAAGATCCCGCCTAATTGCCAACGCTCGGCAAGCCGCTGGACGAATCGAGGGACGTTGCTGAGCAACGGCCGGCCCGGTCCAAACGGCAGCTCGTATGTGCCATTGGTGGAGAACATATGCGTGCGGTGATAACCGAGCAAAGCTTTGTTCTGTGAACGATTGTTCGGATCGCGATAGTCGATGGTGGCGTCTCCATCGTTTTCGCCGATCGCGCGGCTCCACGTGTACTGCGTTTGATTTGTAAAGCCGTTCGATAACCGTTTCACCAGTTCGAGCTGCAACGAATGGTACGTGGAGTTACCCGGATTTCCGTGGTAGGTCACAAATTGAAATTGGGGATTAAGCACGAAAAAGCTCTCAGGGAACAGACGGCTGTTTCGGACAAAGCCGCCGCCCTTGCCCGTGACATTCGTACTGCGGTTCAGAAAGTCGGCCAGTTGGGCGACACTGCCGTTCGCGATAAAGGCTCGAGTGTTCGTATTCGCGCGCAGCGATGCGGACCCGGTGACGGTGGTGCCGTTGATCGCGCCCGAGCCCAGATTCAAGCCTCCGAGCATGTCGTCGAACAATTTCGCACTGCCGCCGGCTCGCGTGGTGTTGAACGCCTCGAGAAATCCATTGTTGAAGATATCCACCGAGTTGAGCGGAATTCCTCCCCAAAGCCGCGTGCCTTTGGTACCGACGTAGGCCACGCTCAACGCCATGTCATGGCCGAGATCCCGCATAATTTCGAGATTGAAGTTTTGAATGTATGGAGCCACACGGTTGGTGGCGCCCATCGGAATCGTCTCGTTTCTGCTGCCATCCAGCGGAACGGGTTCAAGCGGTGCGAACTGCTGGGGTATCGGCAGGCTGAGATTCGACAGTGACAAATAATTCGGTGACGTGTAGGAGAGACCATTGTTCACAGAGCCGGCGAATGTTCCCGGCAGAGCGCGTCCAAATACGGACGACAAAGCGACCGTGTTGAGGGAACTGCCCGTGTAGCTCCAGCCATATCCTGCTCGAAGGACTGTCCTGTCTTTTCCAAGCCAGGGAAGCGACCAGCTCAAGCCAAAAGAAGGCGCAAAGTTGTTCCAGTCGTCGCCCCACATTTGCTTGCCCGGATTCGGCGAGTTCCTGCCCACGAACTCCACCGCCGTTATGGCACCGCACGAAATGCCGCACAGGCCCTTCTCTCTGTTCACGGGAGCGCCCGCCAGCCCTTTGCCTTCATATGGCACGCCGAACCACTCGTAGTGAACGCCGTAATTCAGCGTGAGACTGGGACGAACTTTCCAGGCATCCTTTATGAACAAACTGAATTCCGTTGTGTGCCAATCGCGGATCTGTAATTTCACTCCATCTTTGTAGCCGCGGAATACCAGATCCTTTGGATCTCGAAGATCGAATGCCTGCACAATGCTGGCCACCGAGCCCGATAAATCGGTCAGCAAATTCCGGGCTGCAGTCTGGTTGTTGCCTGTAAGGCCGGGGAAAGCGAGGTTATCGATACCCGTCACGGCCACTCCGCCGGCCCCCAAAATCGCGCGCGGCGTGAAATTCGTATCGCTTCCGGAACGCGAGGACGCGAAGCGCAGTTCGCCGCCGACTTTGAACGCGTGTGTGCCCCTGGTCCAGCTGATGTTATCGGCATAGCTATAGAGAGGACTGTTCGACTGGCGCGTCTCCGCATTTGAAGCATTCCATTTCAGGAGATTTTCGGGAAAGAGTGTCGTATTCACCAGGTATGGAATGCCGTTCGATTGCGGAAGGATCTTGAAGGCAGTTAATCCCGGTTCGACAGGCTCGCCTTCATTGAAAAGAGGCCTTCCTACGTAATACGCCGCCCAGCTGGCCTGCCTCGTGTTGCGATAGCCGATGCGAAGCTCGTTTACGGTCGTCGCCGATAGCGTGGACACAAACGACCCGTTATATATTCGGGGCCATTTGTTGTTCGCACCATCGTATCCGTCGGGCCACTGCCGGATGCCCGCTTGCGTGGTGTGATTCAAGCCGCGTTCATACGTAGCGGTGAAACTGAGCTTGTGGTTCGTGTTGAAGTGGTGATCGATCCGGGTGTTGAATTGGTCGCGGTTGGTGTCGTATCCATTTCCATCGGCCTGGTCCATGCCGCTGATCCTCCGCGTAAAGCGAATGCCCGCCGTATTCAGGCCGTCCCCAACCGTGTAATCGTTCGGCTGCGGCATTTTCGAGAGGAGCGTGTTCTGGATAAAACCGGAGGGGTCGTATCCGGGGCGGGATGGATCGCGTCCGAAGACGCTGAATTGCTGGAGATCTCCCGTCGCGCCGGCGGGCTTTACCGGGTTGCCGTTTCGATCGACCGTCGGATTGTTCTGAGTGGCATTCTGGTTATCGGCCCCGGGAAAGAACCGGAAGGCACCCTGCCGTGCCAGCGGCGTCAGAGTCGTACCGACGAAGGTCTGCTTGAATAGATCGCGCTGTTCATCAATGAGGACAAAGAAAAACGTCTTGTTCTTGATGATCGGTCCGCCGAGACGGCCTCCAAACTGGTTCCGGTTCTCATAGTCCTTTGGAACGCCATTAAAGTTGTTGAACCAGTTGCTGGCATCGAGCGCAGAGTTGCGGTTGTTCCAGAACAAGCTGCCGCGGAACAGGTTGGTTCCCGATCGTGTGGACATTTGGACTTGTCCGGAACCACGTCCCATTTCTGCGTCCACGGGCGCGGTGATGACGCGAACTTCCTCGACCAGATCGGGACTGACGTACGTGGACGAAAATGCCCCGTGGAGATAACGGCCGTCGGAGACCACAAAGCCGTCCCGGGTTGTATTCACTGCGCCGAGACGCCCGCCGGCAAAGAATCCGATATCTCCTGCCGACGAACCGGTATTCGTTCCATCACCGCTGATCGCATTGCTGACGCCGGCTGTCCTGGTGAGCAGATCCATCACATTACGTCCGCCCAGAGGGAGATCGCGTACTTTGTATTCCGGAAGAACTGTGCCGACAGAGGAAGATGACGTTGCGATCAACGTGTCGGCCGCCACGGTGACGTCGACGCTCTGCGCCACCGAACCGACCTGTAGCGTGAAATTCAAGCGAACCTGCTGCGAGATACCAAGGAGCACTTCGTTATAGGTTTGGGTTCGAAAACCGGCCAATTCTCCGGTGACCTTATATGTTCCCGTCTGCAAGCTGGCAAATTGGTAGGCGCCGACCTCATTGGTCAGCACAGTATTGACGATACCGGTCGCGATGTTCGTCGCGGTTATGGCTACACCGGGAATCGA
>QHXD01000117.1:2065-10310 GCA_003223895.1 Acidobacteriota bacterium | reverse complement strand
ATCGTGCAGATCTAAACCGTAAAGCTTTGCCATCAGCCAATTCGCCATGCGGCTGGGAAGCTGTCGGGTCAGCCACGCATCTTGCCGTTCGAGCCGCCATCCGCTGACTATGTCGTATCCCTCGCCCATTTTTGCGACGAAAGCCGGGATTTCGGCTGGATCGTGTTGAAGATCTCCATCCATCGAAATGATGACCTCGCCGCGCGCAAAGTCGAATCCGGCTTTGAGGCCGGCGGTCTGCCCGAAGTTCTTTCTTAACCGAATCACGGTGACGCGCGAGTCGTCGTCACATATTTCGGAGAGACTTTTGAACGTGTTGTCGCGGCTGCCGTCATCGACGAACACGATCTCATACGTTCCGTCCACTCCAGTCATCGCTTTCAAAATGCGTGAATAGAGCGGCCGCACGTTGTCTTGTTCGTTGTAGAGCGGGACAACGATGGAGTAGCGAATGTCAGCCGCGGCTTTCACAATCCTCCAAATTTCTGTAACCGACCAGCGCGACGCCGGCCCTTTTTAGCAGACGGGGAATTTCGGGCCCTGTCAACAATTCCAACTCGCGCTCACGCTGAAAATGAAGGCGGGTGGGCGTTCGGATCAGATCCTCATCGACGTAGCCCGGATGACACATGACCTCACTGACCCCGCTTTTCAGGCCGCTGACAATCTCGGCAAACGTTGGGGCATCCAGAAAACCAGTTTGAGTAATCCCGTAAAGACGTCGAGGCGTATTCAATATTCGCTGCCCGTTTGCCGGCCGTGACAGCACCCATGCTCCAGACAGCGCTTTACCGAAAACATATTGCTTCAGAATTTGCGCCCATGAGCCAATGTTCCTCGCGAGCAGTGAGGCCAGCCTGGGAGTCCTCTCAACGGTCGAACGTACCGCCCTGATCCCGTAATCCGGAGAGATCCGACAGACAAGAGCAAACACCTGAAGTATGACGTGCACGTGCTTGTGTCCGTCGATATGAGTGATGCGTACGCCGGCCGCTAAAGTTTTGTCGAGCTGCGCTCGAATTTCCGTTTCCAAATCCGCGAGGAGCACTTTCCGCCGGAACAATCCGGCTGCCAACGCGAAGGGGTGGCGGTATAGAAAGCCTGTCGAATTGGCGAGACTTGGAATTTGTGCGGGCGCGCTCACCGGTGCCCCTTCCGTGAGATTTAAGTGAAGTCCTGCGTCCAGCCCTGGGTTTTGGTTGAGCATATCGACCGCAGATTCAAAAGCCGAGCCGTTCACCATCAGGCTCGCCGTTGTCACGATGCCTTGCCGATGGGCTTTCTCGATGGCCTCGTTGACCCTTCGCGTAAGTCCCAAATCGTCAGCGGTGACGATTAGCTTTTTAAGCCGGCCGCAATTTTCCGTTTGCGAGTTCAAATTTGTTTCCGCGCCATACAATGCGGGTGCCCGCATAAGATAACACCCAAATCAGCAGCGCGACGAAGTCTCGAATCGGCAAGAGCCACAAGTTCCTGAATACCTGACGATCGCGCAACACACAAGAACCCGAAGCAAACATGACCATCGATCTAAGGACAAGCGACACGACCACGAAAATCCATCCCAGGGTCATGGAAGGCGCTGCTGCCAGGGCGAAAACGCTCCACGGAAGCGGGAATGTAAAAATCAATCCGGCGTATCCTTCCGGACGACAGCTCCGAAGTGTGCGCGCCCATCGCAGTTGGTGTTGAAAAAACCCTGACCAGGAATCCTGGGGGAGATAATGCTCCACGATACAGTCCGCAAGCTCAATTCCTAATCCGGCGCTCGAAACCCTGCGACCCAATTCATAATCATCGTCCAGGTAGTCCGCAATACTCTGCAGGCCTCCAACCAGTCCCAAAACCCCGCGGTGAAATGCCATTGTGGAACCCATAGCGAAGTGGATTCCCTTTTCCAATTGCCTGGCGCACAACACACCGGGGATGAAGTCGGCATTAATTGCGAGGGATTCCAGGCGCGATCCGATACCCGGGCCTGCAACTCCGCGATAAAGACACGTGACAATGCCAACGGATCGGTCCTTGAGGGGGGCAATCACCTGCCGCAGATAATTGCGCGGCACACAAATATCGCTGTCGTTGATTACCAGATATGGATATCGAGCCGCCGGAAGCATCTGTAGCAGATTGCTGACTTTGAAATTCATTCCGAAAACGTTGGGACACACGACGAGTCTCATCGAAACGCTTGGAAATTCTCGAATCAAACGTTCGACCGCCGGAACGGCCGGATCATCGGGAGCAGAAACACCGAAAATGATTTCGTAGTCTGGATAGTCCTGGATGCAGTGACTGAAAAGACTCTCGTAACCATGCGGATCTAAACCGCAAAGCGGCTTGAGTATGGAGACTGGTGGAGTGAAATTGCGATCTAAGGCTCCGGAGTTCCGTGAATGAAACCTGATGGCCGTCCAGAACGATAGGAAACAATATGCGATCCCAAAAGAAGCCGCGATGAACAGAAGCGCATGCAATAGAGTCGACATCGCAATCAGCTAATCGATACGAGCGCAACACCAAGACACACCAACAACACTCCGGCCCAGCGCAGAGGCGCTACTTTCTCGTTCAACAGAAACTTCGCTCCGCATGCGCCGGTGACGTAACTCAATGCGGTTGCAGGAACCACAACACTCACATCGGCCCACGAAAGCAAAGCGAGCAGGGAAAAGAACCCGACAGCCTCTAACCCAATGCCGATCCACATCCAGCGCATTCGAAATGCGCGGGCCAGAACTCCCAAAATAACCGCCGGCGTAAGGGGATGCACTTCCCCAATCTGTTTCATGGCATGACTGACCGCGATATCACCCGCAGTACCGCACAAAACGATGATCGCGATAAATAGGACCAATCGCACAGATCAATCTCCCGTGGTTCTGGGTTCCGTTCTGCCCACGAGCGCAACGCCGGCGCAGATGGTCAGCACACCAGCCCACCGCGTCAGTGATATGGATTCGCCCAGCATGAAGTAACCCAGCACCGCAACCAGGGCATATCCGATCGCCGAGGCCGGCTGCACATAACTGAAATCCGCCCACGACAGTAAAAGCAGGTAGCTGACGAAAAAGACCAGCAGGCTCGAAATGCCGAGCCAGATGAATCCGTTCGTGAAGGTCTTTACGAAAACCGACACCAGCGCCATTGGAGACGGGTCGAGGATTTCGCCAATCTGCTTCATTCCCTTGCTCAGCAGGACATTCCCAAACGAACCGAAGAAAACCATCGAAGCCAGTAGAACGTAGGTTTTCTTATCAAGGTGCCTGGAGCTCATGCGGTCGGCAAACGCTTACGCGCGTATTTCAAGCGCTCTGAGCGAACACGCAGATATTCGACAGCCTCCGTATACAGGCGCTGACGTTCGTTCGCATCCCACAGAGCATCGCGGACGATCCGCCAAACCACGCGCGGGCGGAAGTAGTACGAATCGTAGAATCGGTTGACGGCTGCCATCATCTCCTGGCGAGGAAGGCCGGGGTACTCGATGTGCGGCAGTTGGTGCCCACCGCTGTCTGCCAGGGCCTCGGTAGCCATCGAATTGTTGGTCGCGAGTTGCTGGTAAAGTTCGGTACCCGGATAGGCGTGGGCGATGGAGACCTGGATCGTCTCGACATCCAGTTCCTTTGCGAAATCGAGCGTGCGCTGGATCGTTTCCTTTGTTTCCCCTGGAAGGCCGATGATGAAATCTCCATGAATCCTGATCCCGACTTTCTTACAGTTCTTCGTGAACTCTCGGGCCTGCTCGACAGTGGCGCCTTTCTTGATATTTTTCAAGATCTGCGGATCGCCGGATTCGAATCCGACAATGAAGAGCCGCGCCCCCGCATCAGCCATCGCTTTCAAAGTTTCATAGTCGCTGTTCACGCGCGCCGTACAGGACCATCGAAAGCCGAGGGGCTTAAACTTCGAGCAGATATCGAGGACACGTTCCTTGCGGATATTGAACGTATCGTCGTCGAAGAAGAACTCTTTCGCTTGAGGAAACAAACGCAACGCTTGTTTGACCTCTCGCGCGACGTTCTCGCTGGAGCGAACGCGCCATGCATGGCCGGAAAGGGTTTGCGGCCAAAGGCAAAATGTGCAGAGTGCCGGGCATCCCCGTGAAGAATAGAAAGCCACGTAGGGATGCAGCAGGAACGGAACGTTGTAGTTCTCAATCACCAGGTCGCGTTTGTAGACTTCGGTTGCGAACGGCAGTTTGTCGAGATCTTCCGTCTGCAGTTGCGGACGAGGAGGATTCAAATGAATGCCGCCATTCTGCCGATAGCCGGCGCCCGCAATTTCACTCAAAGGCCTGCCCTCGGCAAATTCCACCACCGCATGATCGAATTCACCGGACACAATGAAATCGATTTCCGGGTTGCTCAAGAGGCAATCTGGTTTGATCTGGACATGCGGTCCGACAAACGCGACTTTGAGGCCGGGCCTGGCCTGCTTCATCATGCGAACCAGGGCAACATCATTTGAAAAGCCGACCGTGGAGGTAAACAAAACGACAAAGTCGTAATTGCGAGAGATTTCGACCGTCTGTTCAGGGGTGACGCCGTGCGGAGGCGCATCCAGCAGGCGGCTGTCCGGCAACATTCCCGCCGGATAAGTCAGCCAAACCGGATACCAGTATGAAGCGATCTCTCGGGTCGCGGGCCAGCGCGAACTGGCGCCGCCGTCGAAGTTCTTGAAGCTGGGAGGATTCAGCAGGAGCGTTTTCATCACAGAAGCCACGGGTAGATCCTCGCTGCAGGGATTGATACCGCAAAAGTACTCTATTTTACCGGAATAACCGTCCCAAATCGCCGGTAGTATTCAACAAATCCAGATGGGCCCTCTGATATTCGTAGTCGCCGTCCAGGAATGCAAGCCATTTGTCATTCTCTTCGAGCCGGGCTTTCTCCACATCCCGCAGGTTCGACCGCCCTTCCTCAAAACTCGCCTGGACGATTTGAAGATTCTCCTGGGCCAGTTTCAACTCGAGCCGCGACACCTCGCGAGCCGCATTCAGTTCCCGAAGGTGTTGATACTGGCGTTCGACATCAAGTTCCACATTCTGGCGTTTACTCTTCAGCTCCATCTCGGCTGTCGTCAATTCACTCTTCGCCAGACTCACATTGGCGGCGCGCTGGGCACTCACGATCGGAATGCGAACCTGAAGTCCGATATTGAAGTTGTTCCGCTGGAACCGCTGAAAGAAATCCTGGAAATTGTTGAAACGGGCAAACAAGCCATATTCGGCGAACAAATCCACTGTCGGCCATCTGCTCCCGATCTCGGCTTTCAGCCGATGCTCGCGCGCTTTGCGTTCCAATTCGGCCTGCTGGAGATCAAGACTGCTGTTGAGGGCCCGATCGATCAGATCCTGCTCGCGCTGCTGTTCATCGAGGGGCAGGACTTCGGATTCGACCTCGATACGCTGGTCCGGCGGAACGCCTGTCAAAGCGGCGAGCTGACGTTCGAGAACGCGCTGCCGGCTCTCGAGCTGCACGATCCGTTGTTCGGAGCGGGCCTCATTAAGTTCGGCTCGGGTGACTTCGATCGGCAATTCGAGGCCTTCGTTCAGCCTTTGCCGCGTGAAGTCCAGAATCCTGGCATTGCTTTGCCTTTGGGTTCGCATCAGGTCAAGAGAGTGCCGCACCTTTGTCAATTCCAGGTATGCCGAGCTGGTCTGCAGCATGACCATGTTGCGCGTCTTCTCCAGCTCCAGGCGCTGCGACTCCTTCCGCTCGCTGGATGCGCGAGTCTCTGCAGTCAGCAGCGGGTTGAAGACAGTCTGAACATAAGATGCATTAATGATGGACGGGGCGGCTCCCCCCGGCGTTTGAGGAAAACCGTACGTGTAAGCCGCTCCCGAGCCGGTAAAAAGATTCGGACGAAACGCAGAGCGGTTCACTTCCACTGTATTTTGCGCAACGTTGTACCGAGCCTGTGCCAGGGCCACGTCGCGGCTGTTCCGCAGCGCCATGTCTACCGCCTGCTTGAGATTGAGGGAGACGACATCTTGCGCCCGGAGCTCCGGCACGGCGAGTAACGCTGCACACACCAGGGCGCAGCAAATCTCTCGATTTTTATTCATATCGCAGTGCTTCGGTTGGTTGCAGTTTGGCCGCCTGCCTGGCCGGAAGATATCCAAAAATCATCCCGGTGAAGCACGAAACGAGAAAAGCGGCGACGATTGAAAGACCGGAAATCGGAATTGTCATGCCCTCGGGAAGGAAGGGCTGCGCAATGACAGGAATTGCAAGCGCGATCGTAATCCCCAGCGTCGCGCCTGCGATGCTGATAATCAGAGCTTCGATCAGGAATTGATAGAGGATCTCTCGCCTGGGCGCCCCGATCGCCTTGCGTATGCCAATCTCGCGAGTCCGCTCAGTGACTGTGACCAGCATAATGTTCATAATGCCAACACCGCTGATAATCAGCGTAACCGATCCCACAGCGAGCAGAACGAAGCTTACAGCCAGCGAAATATTGTGTGCGACGTCGGGTATGGCCGTCAGGTTCTGAATGTTGTAGACGGCGCCCGCGCGATGGCGCGATCGAAGAAGTTGCTCCACGTCCTTCGTTACGGCAGGCACGCTTTCGGGAGTGGCTGCCTGGGCGTAAAGCACCTTCACCGTATCTGTTCCAGCATAGCTCTTCAATAACCCAAATGGAACGATCGCCGATTCACGCGCGATTTCCGATTGGCCAAACGTCGCCACGCGTTCCTTGAACACGCCGATGACAGTGAACCTCAGCTCGCCGACTCGAATCTCCATTCCAACCGGATTGACTCGCGGAAAGACGACCCGAGCCAGTTCCTCCGTCAGCAGACATACTTTGCTGCGCGACCGCATGTCGTCATCGTCAAAGTAGCGGCCTTGTGTGACGATAAGATTGCGGATGGCCTGAAACTCCGGCGTCACCGCGACGAGCGTCACCGGCCTTTCGACGCCTGCAGCCACAACGGTCATTTGCATATCGTGGGTGCCGGCAACTCGCACCACGCCGGGAATAGTGTCGCGTACGGCTTCCAGGTTCGACAACGTGATCTCATCGCTCAACGTAGTGCTCTGGGGGCCGGTTCGCACCAGCTCGCCATAAACGATGTTCGAACCAACGCCCTCGATCTGCGCGATGATGTAGTTTTTTCCAATCAGCGAAATCGTAACAACGAGCACGATGCACGCACTGCCAATGACAACGCCGAGCATCGTTAGAAAAGCCTTCACTTTGTTGGCTCGCAACGCGTCAATTGCGATTTTCCAGACTTCGCCTTGAATCATGGACTCATTTGCCGTTGCGGCTAAGCCATTCCCTGGCTGAATTGTGGGAGGGATAGTCGCTCCTCTGAGGGACGTTGGCGACATAGGATTTCAGGAGCTTTTCGGCAGTCGGATTGTCACTACGCCGCAAAATGAGACTGACCGCTTTGTAGTAATCCAGCCGCGGATCTTTCGAATCGATGCGCCTGGCCGCCTCCACGGCTCGCTCGATCTGCTGCGCGTCTTTACGGTCCACGAAGAATTGCGCGGCTTCCATATAGTCATCGATGCTGTGTGGCGGCGCATCCAGGACAGCCACGTATTCCGCTTCGGCCTCTTTCCATTTCTTATCCGCCGCAAAATAAGCGCCCCGTGCCAGGTGGCCCTCGATGGGATCGATTTTGGAGATGGCGTCGATTTGCTCTCTTGCCTTTTGCTTGTCTCCGCCTACAATCCACGGCGCTTCGACAAGATATTGCATCAAATCGCGGCGCGCAGCGATGTTCCATGGGGCAAAGCGCACGGCCGCCTCAAAGGCCTGCTTCACTTTTCTGGCAAGAAAGAAGCTGCGGCTCTGCTCCGCCCTGGCTCCATAGGCGCGGCCGAGCCATCGATTGTATTCAGCATTCTGAGGGTCCAGCTTGACAGCCTTTTCGCCGGACGTGACCGCATTCTCGTAATCCTGGAGTTCGTAATATGACCGCAGAGCCCAGTAGTGCAGCAAGGAGTCTTGTGGAGCCTCGGAGAGAGCTGCGGTCAACGTCTGCACCGCGGCAGAGTAGTTTCCGGCTTCAAATTCTGTGCGGGCCATCTGAATAGCCGGTAGCCGCCCTGGCGTGCCTGGCGCCGTGCTCAACATCATTGAGATCAACAGAATGCAAGAAATCATTTTTGTTCAGCAATAGCGACGGCCATGCCCTGCTGGAGTTCAGACGCGCCTGGCAAGGCGATGACATCCCGTTCTGTGATTCCACTCAAAATTTCGTAACCCGTAGCGTTAGACA
>QHXD01000117.1:0-2046 GCA_003223895.1 Acidobacteriota bacterium | reverse complement strand
TTACGTATTTGCAGCCGGCCCTGATCGACCACAAATACGTAATGCCCCCCGCCTTCAGGCCGAACAGCGGCGCGCGAAATTGTAAGCGAATTTTCGCGCTCCCCGGTACGGATTCGCGCATTCACGTTCGTGTTTGGCAACAACCCAGCCTGTTCATTGGTTACCGAGCAGAGCACCTCACCCACATTTCTCGAGCCGCGCGCCACAATCGTTTTTGGGAGCTGCTCGACCTGGCCGGTCCATGTCCGATCCGGCAAAGCTTCCCACGTGACTTCGACGGATTGTCCTTCTTTTAGTGAGCCAAGTTCCGGTTCATCAACAAATACGCGCACCCGGATGCGTTTGAGATCCGCCAGTTCGGCGAGCACGTCGCCCGTGCGCACATACGTGCCGGCGCGGGCCGGCAGCGAATAGAGCGTTCCGCTGATCGGCGCCGCGACCTGCGCGGAATTCAATTTCTCCTCGAGCGATCGTATCGAGTTCCGGGCCATATCGATCCGCGGCACGGCCCGTTCTGCCTGAAGCTTCGTGCGCTGGCTTATAGCGGTCTTCTTTTCCTCGATCAGCCGCTTGTCCGCTTCAGCCTTCTCCAACGCGGTTTTCGTCTCATCTATTTCCCGGCGGGTCGCCGCTTGCTTCGCGTACAACCGCTCCAGGGAATCGCGCTCGCGACGTAGACGTTCGATTTCAGAATTCGTTTTAGCAAGATCGCTGTTGAGCTGGGCAATTTCGTCGGGAGCGCCGCCACCGAGCGCAATCCTGCGTTCATCTTCGGCGGCGGCGAGCTCTTGTCTCATGTGCGCGAGTTCGCTTCTCACATCTTTGGCATCCAGCGTCATGAGAATTTGTCCCCTATTTACCGTTTGACCTTCTTTTACAGCGACTGTTTCAATAAATGTGGTGAGCTGGGCTTGAATGATGTGGGGTTCGATTGGCTCGACCTTGCCGTTGGTCGTGATCCACGAGCTGAGACTCTGACGAACTGCGTGAGTTGTGATCACCGCGATCGGCCTGTCTCGACCGCCTCTCACCGCCAGCACGAACACAAGCCCCAGGAGACCCAATGCGATGAGCACAAACGGAATGGTTTTCCCAGCATTCGCGACCATGAAAATCAGGTTATTCTAGCATGTTGGCTGCCATGCGTGCTGTGACCGCCCGGAATCCTCACACAACTCTTATAAACTGCAGACCCGAGTCCTTCCAGCGAGGGAGCCAGTACTCCAGGGCCTGGATCATGTGTGAGCGATCGGCGTTCGGCACGCGGTGATCGCCATCGTGAAGCAGAACGATATCGCCGGATTGGACCTTGCTTATCCGGCGACTGACGCGGGCTGCCGGCTGGGGCTCCCAGTCATGTCCGGAAACGGACCACATGACGACTTCGGAAAGTCCGACCTCACGAGCGGCCGAGTGAAACTGCGGTCCGCGAAATCCGAACGGCGGGCGAACGCAGCTGCTGTGTCGGCCGGTGGCTCTAAAAACTGCATCTTCACAGCGATTCAGCTCTTCAATGATCTGCCGCCGGGTGAAGAAGAGCAGACTCGGATGGTTATAGGTGTGATTCCCAATGGCGTGGTTGGCGGCAACGATCTCGGCGGCCAGCGCAGGACATTGGTCCACGTACTTACCAAGCACGAAGAACGTTGCCGGGACGCGATGCCTTTCCAACAGTGAAAGCAAATGTGAAGTGACTCGAGGATTGGGCCCGTCATCAAAGGTCAGAGCGCACGCTTGTGCAACACCGCGTCGTGTCGATCCAAATAACTGCGAGCGCGGATGAAGAGCGGCCCAGGCAGGCAAACCGAGCGCAGCGACGGCAGGAACCACGATCTCCCATGGATTCATCGCAAGCATTCTATGCGCGGGCAAACCATCGCGCCACTCCGTTCGGCGGCAGTTCGGGCCGCACAAGCCGAACGCGCGATCCTTCCGCCAACAATATCGCTTCAGCCGCCTGATAACCACTGCGAACAGCGCTTTCCATCGTCGCGGGCCAACCCGTTTGTGTCCAGTCACCGGCGAGAAACAGATTACGAATCGGCG
>QHXD01000862.1 GCA_003223895.1 Acidobacteriota bacterium | reverse complement strand
AAACATGCTGGATGCCCCGATGTAGCGGACCTTCCCTGCTCTTACCAAATCATCCAGTGCGCACATCGTTTCTTCGATCGGGACTTCGTAATCCCAGCGGTGAATTTGATATAGATCGATGTAATCCGTAGCGAGCCGTTTAAGGGATGCATCGGCCGCATCGAAAATGTGTTTTCGCGAAAGACCGCGATCGTTCGGGCCCGGTCCCATCGGCCCGTTCACTTTGGTGGCGATAACGACCTGGTCACGCCGGCTGAAGTCGCGCAGAGCGCGGCCCAGAATCTCTTCGCTCGCACCATCCGAATACACATCCGCCGTGTCGAAAAAATTGATGCCTGATTCGAGAGCTCTCTTGACGATGTTGCGGCTGGCGCGCTCGTTGATTGTCCATCGCTGCCACTCCTGAGTGCCGAAGGACATGGTGCCGAGGCAGATTTTCGAAACCTTGAGACCGGCAGAGCCGAGTTTCACGTAACTGACTGCCGTTTGACTGCGGGACCGGTCAAACAGAAAACTCACTATTTTCCTCCTCGTTATGCGGCCATGCGAACAGGCGAGATGCGGCAAGAACGGTGGGGATAGCCGCAGGCAGACCCCGCCGCTCATCGACCGACAGAAGGTACCCCGCAACGTCGGGCATCATAGGTGGTGGCGGCATCTCAGTGCAGGTGACGCAGTAGGGTGATGCTCTCTGAACATCCACATCACGCGTGCGCCCGCTGCGGCAGTCGCGGCGCGCTCGAGTGGCGTCGAATGAGTTGACGACTTCGCCGGTGTTCTTACCGTTGAAATTCGCGTACACGAGGTGGCGCGGTTCAGGCGCTCCCATGGGCGGCAGACAGCACGGCGTGATCCGCCGTGCCGCGTCCATGGTCAAGCTGTAGTAGAGCCAGGCACACGCGGAACCCGGTGACCGGGACTCTCGTTCGATGCCGCCGACCCCTTCGTATCGATCCATCCACGATTCGTGGAAGATCGCGTCGATCGCCTCGGCGTTCCGAGTTACAGAGGCGCGCTCGGTGGCCGCACACCAGTTGCGAGGCTCTGCAAAAAGCCGTTCCCCGAATGGAGCCCGTTCCGCCACCTTTATACTCGGGTCGTCGTGCTCCACCGAGTAGGGTTTGGCTACGACCAATTGATCGACCCCAATCTCACGCGCGAGCGCAGCGGCCGCTTCGACCTCGTGCACGTTGTGTTCGAAAGCAAGAAATTGCCAAACCAACCACGGTTTGAGGCTTGACTGAGCCCGGCGAGCGCGCACGATGGATCTGAGGTTATCGATCACCAGGCCGAAGTCGCCACCACGGCGATAGCGACTGTAGGTAGCCGTGCTTGCGCCGTCGATGGCTGCCACAAGCCGGTCCAGCCCGGACGCAACCAGGGACTCGGCGTCGAGCCGCATCGAAAGGCTCGTCGAAGCCAACGTGAAGAGAAGGTGGCCCTTGGCCGATGTCACGAATTCAGGAAATTGCCGGTGCAGCAGCGGTTCGCCGTCCCGGAATAGAGCGATGCGGGTTGCGAATGGACCGAACTCGCGGCAGAACTCATCGAATTCCCCGAGACGAAGCGTGGCCAGAGGCCAATCGAATCTCGACGCCCAGGCAATATTGGCGCTGTGAAGGCAACTCGGGCAGTGCAAGTGGCAAGCATTCGTAGGATCCACCTGCAATTGCACCGGACGCGAAACCAGCGCCGAGTGGCGATTCCGGAAATGGTAGGCCGCGGCAAAGGCATTGGCAGCCTTAACCGCCACCAGCTTGCAGAACGAATCGCTGCCTCGCTCCGGATAGCGATGCCGCAGACAGCGGAAAGCCCCGCGTTGAAACTTGTCGAGCGCGGAAAAGAAATCCGCCGCGTCGCAGGAGTTGATCGAAGGCGGCCGCAACCCACGGTCGAGTCTCAATAGTCGACGAACACCGGTTAGCATCTCGTGCTAGAGAACTTACTCCATAAAGCTAATGACCGGCAAATGTGACTGAGCCTCCCGCGTGGACTAACTCCCTAATGCCCGGCTGAAATCCTGGATGAGATCCTCCATGGCTTCAATTCCCACGGCAAGCCCTGATCCGCTGTACCTTGGCGGAACAAAGTCCAGGGTGCGGAAACCACGCGGTGCCGGGCTGCATCGAGCGTTGTGAGCGTGTGACCGCCTGTTGCAAAGATTGGGTAGGCCACAAATAGCCGAGAACAGACAAACAGGTCCGAAAAGACTCCTGGATCGCCGAATCGTTGCCGTCGCGTGGACGGAACAGCTTTGGCAGTACCGGTGTCAAACAGAAGGCGGTGGGTTACATGAAATCTCAAAATGCCGCTCGTCCGAAACCCATGATGTCTGAACGTCTGGCTGCATCGGTCGTGCTGATCGTGTTCGGACTCTTGTCTGAAATGGTTGTTTTATCGGCGCACTCGCAGGGGAGAGCGGTCGCAAACGCTGTTGCCGGAACCCAGAACCCCGAGCGCACGAATACAGGCAATGGCATCATTGTCGGCGGCGTCGTTAACGACCGGCGGGAGCCTGTTACTCT
>QHXD01000861.1:5041-7153 GCA_003223895.1 Acidobacteriota bacterium | reverse complement strand
TACGTGGATGGGAATATCGAACGGACACTGGGAAGGGGACACGTTAATTGTCGAGGTCACCGGATTGAACGGCGAGTCGTGGTTCGACCGGGTCGGAAATTTCGCGAGCGAGAACGTGCGCATTGTGGAACGTTACAGTTTCGCCGATCCGGATCATCTCGATTACGAAGCCACGATCGAGGATAAAACCGTCTTTGCGCGGCCCTGGAAGATTAGTCTGCCCCTCTATCGGCGTAAAGAAAGGAATGCACAACTTACGGAATTCAAGTGCGTTGAATTCACGGAAGAACTGATCTATGGGCATCTGCGCAAGCAGACGAACAAATAAAGGAGATCGTATGAGCCCTCGATTTCGAACATCTATATTGATGTTGGCCGTCGCAATCGTATTCGTGGCGCTGGCAATCGTCTCCGCCGCCGGCCAAGCTCGACCCTCGACGCCCGCCAAGCCTGCGGCCAAAACAGCGCCTGCGGCCAAAACAGTGACGCCGCCAAAGACGCCGTGGGGCGATCCGGATCTGCAGGGGATATATGTGAGCGACGACTTGATGGACACCTCTCTCGAGCGGCCTGCTGAGTTTGGAGAGCGACTCTACTTTACCGAAGATGAGCTCGCTCGGGCAGCAGCCCAATTAGCAAAGGAAGCCGAGGCAGATCTTCAAGAGTTCGTTCGTCCGAACGCTCGCGTTAGCACAGGCCCTCCGGGACATTGGGGCGAGCGGGCACGAAGACCGCCGCGTCAAACCTCACTCATTGTGGATCCGCCAAATGGGAGAATGCCTCCATTGACGCCGGAAGGTCAAAAGAGACAGGCCGAGTCAGCGGCCAGGCAAACGGCCCTCAGTCCTCAGAGGCCGCCCGCGTCGTGGGAGGATTATGACTTCTACATCCGCTGCATCACGCGCGGTCTGGCTGGCTCCATATTGCCGTCGAGCTACGACAATGGAACTCAGATTGTGCAAGCTCCCGGATACGTAACACTTCTCCACGAGAAAGTACACGAAGCGCGCATTATTCCCCTGGACAAGCGGCCACACGTCGGACAGAACGTCCGAAGTTATTTGGGGGACTCGCGCGGCCATTGGGAAGGCAACACACTGGTGGTCGAGACGACGAATTTCCTCGATAACAGGACAGGCATCGGGAGGAACGGCAATGGCATTCCTACGAGCGACGCCCTCCGCCTGGTCGAACGCTTCACGCGTGTCGACATAAACACGATGCACTACGAACTGACCATCGACGATCCGAAGATCTACACGAGACCCTGGAAGGTCGCCTTTCCGATAACGCAGGAACCGGGCTACGAACTTTTCGAATACACATGCCACGAGACAAATTACGGGATGACCAACAGCCTTAGCGGGGCTCGTGCGGAGGAAAGGGCGGCAGAAGCGGCGAAACAGAAGTAGTTTAGACGGATAGCAAACAGGGCGTGAACGTTCTAGAGGCTATAGGCGGTGATTCCCACGTCTTCAGCGATTAATTCTTCGCCGCCCATCGTCATGGTCAATCCCGGCCGTGATCGTGGCAGTTCTTTTGTAAGTTTGGCGCCCAGGCGTTCATGCTTGTCGACTACCCAGTATCGTTTCTCAGCGAAAAAGAGGGGGCTGTAGGTCAGAATTACACCAGACGGCGATTCAAAACTCTGTCGGGCGTACTTTGCGAAAGCTTCGAAAAGCCCCACGCCATGGTATTCGGGAGCTATTGTGAGATCGACGAGAATGACCGTGTCGCCGGAGTCTCTGTGGGTTTTCCAGGTGCCATCTGCGGTGAGTTCCTGGAACGTTGTTGGGACCCGGTGTGGATCGCCACCGATATCAAGCCTCATCGCTTCAAGAACCCCCGCGATCACGTCTCCAATATAAGCCGCGACCACGTAACCGCCAGAATTCGCGATCCTTTCGCCCCACTCGTTGACGTTTCTGGGAGCGAACGCTTTCCAGTACTTCTTGAGAATGTCTACACCAGCATCACGCTGGTCGATGTGTTCGCCCTGACGAAATTTCAACGATGTTTCCATGGGTGGCCCTGTGAAACCCGCGCTAGATTTGAACGCGGTTGAACATATGTCAAGCTTCGATCAGATTAATTTTGAGGTGGAAGCGCTGC
>QHXD01000861.1:2201-5033 GCA_003223895.1 Acidobacteriota bacterium | reverse complement strand
TGGTGTAGGGCCCCCCGTCCAAGTCTGCCGAATAGCGCGCTTTGTTCCTCATTTTTCCAATGGTTCGCCCGTCGTTGTCCCAACTTCGACGTCCTTGGCAGCCGTCGCGCTCTTGAGTTCAACGATCGTAATTTTCGGGTTTTCGATTCCACGCCGCGCTTTGGCATCGAGCGTCCATACCAGCTCTTCGCCAGGCTCCCAGACCTTCTTCTTAGGGGTCTTTAACTGAAAGTCGCAACCTTTCATCCGCCGCTCCGCCTGTACGCAGAATTTCGAGTAAGTTATCTCTTGGCCTGAATCATTGCGTGCGGACAGAGTGAGTTCGGCCACTTTGCGCGGAAAGGCAGTCAACTCCTCCTTTTCATTCCGCACATCGATCTTCATCGAGATGACAATAGGTCCGACGCCATCCTTGCTGAGCTGGAACTCGCTTGCGATGGCAGGCAGTGAATCGAACACGAACAACAGGATGAGTAACAGCGAGCAGCCAGACACTTTACGTTTCATAGACCAGCCCCCCAAAAAAATGGAAGCTACCCAGTAAGCCTCCAGGTGTTGTTATCGGTGAACATTTGCAAAGACGTTAGAGAACCTGGCAAACGGCGCTAAGCCGCCAGACATCGTCGGCGAATCCGAACCTCAACATTTGCCAAATGCTTCAACAAGTTAGGTTCTGGGACAGCCGGCCGACCATGGACCGCCACATGCACTACGTCGGACCGAAATGGGCAGGGTATGTAGGCTTATTTCCTATAAGTGACTGTCCTGTTGAGGTAAGTGACCCCGATCGGACTCTTCAAACAGCCAATGTCATGGAAATTTTCAACACATTTGCAGGCCAAGGAGAATGTATGCGAAAACTTTTGCTGATTTTCACCCTGATTCTCGTTTTTACAACTCTGGGTTTGGCTCAAGGCCAGGGGAACTCGGGCAACGTAGGCGAAGACCGCGATGATCACGACGACAATGGCCCGGTCCAGGCCGGCTTTGCGGTGATAACGCCGGTCGCTGTCACGACCAGCAGCTCAACGAGCGGCTTAGTGGTATTTGGGAGCTTTGGTCTGCGCCACGGAAATTCCGGCACGACTCAGGCCGGTGTGCTACCGCCGGACCTCACCACGAATGCCGTTATGTTTGTCGACGCCAACAGGCGGCTGGCCAAGAATCTGGGCGTTGCCATCGTAAATCCGAACAGTTCGAATGTGAATGTGACGTTGACGCTTCGCGGGAGTGATGGGATACAGCTCGGGACAACCAATGTCAATGTTCCCTCGCTTCAGCACGTATCGAAGTTCATAACGGAACTATTTGCGAGCCAGTCCTCTGTGCCAAAAGACGTCACCGGAATGTTGGCTATCACGACTGCAGGTTCGTCGAATCTTCCAGTATCCGTGATCGGTCTCCGCTTCCGCGGACAGAACTTCAGCACGATTCCTATCACCAGTTTGTCGGGTACTACGACTCCCCTGCCGACAATCGCAACGGGTGTGGGCGGGCCCGGCGCCATCCTGATCCCGGAGTTTGCAGCCGGGGGTGGATGGGCGACCGAACTCGTTCTTGCGAATACGGGCACGAGCAGTCTTACCGTGCGCGTAGATCTTTTCAAAGACAGAGCGCGAGCACCTTCAACAATATAACGATTCCGGCCGGAGGAGTGCTCGTACTCGCCCCGCGGGATAGCGGTGGCGACGACGACTTCTAGCATTCGGTTGCCGGGGTGACATGGTTCGGGAAGTTGAACGCCTCGATCCGCACCTGTACGGATTGATTCTCGCGAACCCGCAATGTTCGAGCTACTCCGCCAGTGGCTTACGCCGGCTGAGAATTGCTGTGAGCAGCACAACGATTTGCAGAAGAGAAGCCATCCCCCAAGGAGCGGCGCGGCGTCGGCCCGGATGTTCGGAAAAACGCGCGAGAACCAGATTGTGCTGAATCTGTCCAGAAGCAAGCCCCGGGGGCTACCAGTACGATCGCGGCGAACGCGCGTTCCTGAACGGATACTCCGGATTGAAAGACTCTTCCCGCTATCCACACCATCACTGGGAGGCTGACCAGGAGAAGCAACAACGCGGATCCGGTCGCGGTGGAGCGAAAGACATACTGGCCCGTGAGGCGTAGCGCGATAGTGGCAATGAGCCATATCAGGAACCCCATGACAGCAACTTGTCTTATTCTCATACCTTCACACCAAATTGCGTTCAAAGTGCCGCGCAAATGTCCTGGCAGCACGCGTTGTTCGTTTCAAATCCCCTGTTGAGAGGTAGTCCAGTAGAAGTCCGTCAATCACCCCGATGGCGAGTGTGGCGAGAATGCGGCGCCGGGCGGGAGGAAGTTTCCGATCAATTTTTTCGGTGACAAGGGTGACCCAGCTCTCCTGCCTGAGCACTTGCCGGAGGGCCAGTATTTCTCACCGCGCGGGATGTTCGGTACAATCGCTGGTTTATGGTTCATCCCAATTCGGAATTACGCTACATCAATGATCAAATCGGCTACGGCGTGGTGGCGACGCGGTTGATCCCTCGCGGAACCATCACGTGGGTGGGAGATGTCCTCGACCAGGTTGTCACCCCGGCGCAAATCGAACAGATCGCGCCCACGCTGCGGCCATTGTTCGAAAAGTATTCCTGGATCAACGGAAGGGGCCAATCGATTCTCTGTTGGGATCACGCCCGTTTCATCAATCACTCGTGCGAGGCCAGTTGTTTGAGCGCCGGATTCGATTTCGAGATTGCCGTTCGGGACATCCTTCCTGGAGAGGAATTAACCGACGATTACGGGACGTTGAACCTTTCCGAACCTTTCCAATGCCTCTGTGACTCCGCCCGTTGCCGC
>QHXD01000861.1:1194-2146 GCA_003223895.1 Acidobacteriota bacterium | reverse complement strand
CCGCTCGTGACGGACAAGTCGGCGGTTGAAAAGGTGCTTTCAGGAGCCGCACCGCTTCCTTCGTGTATCGTGCACTACCGTGCCAGGGTTTCTCCGAAATCAGAGTCGTAAAATCGACCTCCGCAGCAACCCGTTCACAAGACGCTTGCCCTGGAACGGACATTGGAATGAAAATTTCAAGATGATGAATCGAACTCGATTTGTGGTGCTCTCTCTGTTTGTCTTCTCTGCGACGCTGCTCGCTGAACGCACGCGCTTGCGTCCAGGCCGAAACGTATTCAGTCCACAGCAGGACATTGAGATGGGCAAGGAAGTCGCGAAGGATGCTGAACGGCAGCTCGTCCTGATCAACCAGGGCCGCGCGAATACGTACATTTCGGCGCTCGGACAACAGCTCGCGGCGAAGGCACCGAACGAAAACAAATTTCCGTTCTCTTTCAAGATTGTCGACGACCGGTCGATTAATGCGTTTGCGCTTCCCGGAGGGCCGGTTTACGTAAATCGCGGAGCGCTCGAAGCGGCGGACAATGAAGCGCAAATCGCCGGCGTGATGGCGCATGAGATCGGACATGTCGTCTTGCGTCATGGCACCAATCAAGCTACAAAAGCCCAGCTCACCCAAGCGCCGCTGGCCATTCTCGGCGGTGTGCTCGGCAACAGCGGCGTGGCACAAATCATCAGTCAAATCGGCGGTTTTGCCGCAGGCTCCATTTTGCTTCGGTATTCGCGCGATGCGGAAACAGAAGCGGACTTGATGGGCACGCAGATCCTGTACGACGTCGGTTACGATCCTGCCGCGATGGCGCAGTTTTTCGAAAAGCTCGCGAAGGAGCACAAAGGTTCACAGACAGAGCAGTTCTTCAGTAACCACCCGATTCCCGAAAATCGGGTCACCAGGGTTAACCAGGAGATCGGCAAACTTGGCGGCCGCCGGTCGAATGTGCGCACGGAC
>QHXD01000861.1:0-1018 GCA_003223895.1 Acidobacteriota bacterium | reverse complement strand
CCCGACGGCGGCATCGTCGGTCAGGGAGATCTCGCATACGGCATGATCATCGATGCGTTCAAGCCGCAGCGCGCCACAAATCTCGATCAGGCGACAGCCGAGTTTCTGGAGAGCCTCCGGCAGGGCAACCCTGCAATGAAGGTCGTTAGAAGCCGTATTCAAACACGCCTTGGCCGCCAGCCTGCGCTGGGGGCAGAACTCTCGAATGAAAGCCCGAAGGGCGGGCAGGAAACGGATATCGTGATCACCGTCCTTCGTTCGGCGAGTGAGCTCCTGTATTTTGTCCAGACCGCGCCTTCCGGCGAATTCAACCAATACCAGAACGCATTTCGCGCGGTGATGGATTCGGTCCAGCTGCAGTAAATAATCAGCGTTTGCGCACGACGCGCGCGAACAGCCACGGCGTAAGGCGGCTCATCTGAACAGCGACTCGTTCTTTGAGCCCGCCGATTACGACTTCGTTATCTCCCCGTGCGGCAGCCGCGAGTATTCTTTCCGCGCACGATTCGGCGCTGATGCCCGCAGCCGTGTCGGATTCCATTTTCCCCAGAGCCGTGCCGTCACCTGTCAGAGCGTTTATGGAGATGTTTGTCCGGACGAAGCCGGGAACGGCGAGAGTCACCTGGATGCCCTCGCGCCACAGTTCGGCGCGAAGCGCATTAAAGAAGCCGTGCAAAGCAGTTCGGGCCGCTCCGCGAAGCCAAGGTAGTTGTTTAGTGTCCACTGGATCACGGGCTTGCACTCAAAAGTCATGGCCCGGTCTCTCATTTCGCCGAGGAGAGAGAAATGCCCACCGGGTTCGTAACATTTTTGGAAAAGGTCTTTCATATGAGGAACCGGCCACCCGAAGAGTACGATTTGGCCTGGTGATTCTGACGCCGAAATTTTCCGAAAGCAAACGAAGTGTTTCGCTTCCTCAGGTATAGAGTGGTAAATAGAATGACGGTGCCATTCCCACGTATTGACGTAAACCGCCCCCTGCGAGTTCCAAGATGATCGGCCAGACGATTTCGCACTA
>QHXD01000866.1:520-3482 GCA_003223895.1 Acidobacteriota bacterium | reverse complement strand
AGTGCAGGATGCCGTGAGGCACCACAACGAGCTGAGGCGTTTGGATGATCTCGCGCAGAGGTGCAAACAGGGCTGCATACAGCTCGGAGAGATAACGCATTGTCGAGATGGTCAACACCTGTTCGTGCGCGCGAAGATGGCCGGGCTCTATCAAGAACCGTTCCAGATGGAATCGCAGACCCTGTTCAAGATGTTGCACGCGCTCGACCGAGCAGAGCGGCCGAAATGCTCCTGCCTGTCGGGGGCCGATCACGAAAGCCATGACCTCGCCGGCGACTGTGAAGTATTCGACCAGGGTCATATCGGTCTTGAGGCATTGCCGTACTTGTTCAAGCGACGCGGTCGAGACCTTCTGCAGTGAGACGTATTCAGGATTCCTATAGGACATCTCTCGAAGCATTCGCGCGAGTTCGCGCTCTTTCAATTCGATGGTGTGGCGTTCGATTGCCGACGGCTGCCGCAAGGCGGGCCACGAACGGACATAATAGCCATTGAGTTCTTCCCGCAGCTTTTCGACCTGCGGCAGCAGCGGGTCTCGCGCGTGAGGGCGAATCCTGGGGACGTGGTGAGAAAGCAGGTCGATGAGGCTGCGTGATTTAGCGCGTTCGCACCAGTTGTAAGCTCGCTCGACGCTCTCGTCCGGATCGCCGGTGTCAAGAACGATGCGGGCGAGCGCCTCGTAGACAGCGGGCTTACCCTTGAAAAACGCCACCTTCAGGTCGTCGTGGCGCAAAGCGGTGCGGCCGATCTCCAGCTCCGCTGCGGCCTGTTCATAAAAATCGCCGGCTTTGCCGAGGTCACCGGCGTTTTCCACGATTTCCGCATTGATTACAAGACTGGGAAACATCAGGAGCTGGATCTTGTGCTCGCGCGCCAGCTCCAACGCCTTTTCTGCTTTCACCCTGGCCTCGGTCTGCTCATTCAGGCCCATAGCAACCCGTGCCAGCAG
The DNA here is from genome assembly GCA_003223895.1 of Acidobacteriota bacterium. Lineage (GTDB taxonomy): Bacteria > Acidobacteriota > Terriglobia > 20CM-2-55-15 > 20CM-2-55-15 > 20CM-2-55-15. Next base: position 2,533 of record QHXD01000866.1, on the reverse strand, counting down.
AATGAGTGTGACCACGCGCCGGGAGGCGGAATCCAGAAGCGTGAATTTTTGAAGCGCCTCATTCGCGAGGGCTCGTGCTTCAGGGAAGCGGTGCATCGCCAAAAAAATCTCCGCCCTGTAAAGATCGAGCAGCGCCAGCCAGTAATGATTTTGCTCTTCCTCAAATATGGACTGGGACTGCTCCAATATCGACAGGGCGCTCTTGAACTCCAAACGTTGTGTCGAGGCAACTCCACCCAACGCCATCGCCTTGGCCCGCTCGTATCGCATGCCAAGCTTGCCGAAGCTCTCGGAAGCTCGTCCGGCCAATAAGGCCGCATCGGCCGCGAGGTTGAGCTGAAGGTAGATTTCGGCCATATTCATGTCGCATTGGGCGCAATAACGAATGCTTTGCTGCCGTTCAAACTGGATGCGCAGCGTGCCGAACGCGCGGAGGGCATCGCTGAAACGGCCGCGCTGAAAGAACAGGTACGCGCGGTTGTACTGCGCTTGCGCCCGGAGGTCCGACATACCCATTTCCTTGCTTAACCGCTCGGCCTTGCGATAGCTACGATCCGATTCCTCGAAGCGGTCGAGCGAGGAAAGACAATTACCGGTATTTACGAAACATTGGGCCAGCGCACGCTTGTCCTTCTGCCGCTGGAGTATGGCGCGTGCCTGTTCGTGGTACTGGAATGAGCGAGCATAGTCATCGAGCCGGTAGTAGACATTACCCAGATTGGTGTACAGCCGGGCGAGTCCCTGCATGTCGGCATTGGCGAGCAATAACCGGCGCGCATGCTCGGCGACCTCCACGGCCTCTGTGTAACGGCCGGTCATCTGCAATGCCGCGATGAATCCCAGCCGCGTTCGGGCTGCTGTGTCGAACTTTTTGGCGGCGTCGAATCCCTGGAGCGCATACCGGTAATGATCGATCGAGTCTTCATATTGCTCGTTGGCGTTCAATGTGTACGCCATCATTCGATGGGCTTCCGCATCAAGCAGCGGATCCATCTTTGAAGTCGCAAGGGTCACGGCCAGCCGCGCGATAGATGCGCTTTCCACCGATTCCGATCCTCGCGGCTGACCCGACGTGAGATTGGCCGCACGGATCCGTGACCACATGGTGTCGAACATTTCGGAAAGCTGTGCGGTGGTACTGGAGCCCGCATATGCGCGCAGGTACTCTTCGTCCTTCAGGAGAAGATTGCCCAACTCATTGGACTTCATGTGGCTCTCAGAATCGCTCGCAGCTTTTCCAGACAGCGTCCACGCGTCGGACCGATGCTGGCGATGGGAATCCGCATGCGCTCGGCAATTGTGGCGTAGGTAGAGGAGTCCTCGCTGAGATACAGTTCGGTGAGTAGACGGCGGCAGCGCTCCGGCATCTGCTCGAGCGCGCGTTCGACCGCATGAAGGTGTTCGATAGCTTCGATCCGGGATTCGCCCGGCAGATGTTCTTCCAAATTTGACGTTCTCCTGCAGTTACGTAGGAACGTCACGCTCTGGCGGCGTGTGACGATGACCAGCCACCGTGGAAGACTCGCTTGATATAGCTCCAGACAGACCTGTTGGAAGATCTCGTCCGCATCGCCGTCGTCCGGACACAACACTCGAGCGACCGAATAGATCAGTCTCTGGTAACTCCGAATTAACTCGGCCCATGCGAGTTGATCTCCGTTAAGGCAGGCGCGCACCAACTCTTCATCGCGAGTTCTGTCTCGCAGCAACGCCATGGTACCTCAGCGTATCGAAAGCGTGAAGAGGGGTCAATCTTTCAAACGCGTAATATCGCTCTCGTGAGAATTGTTTAACGGGCTGATGACTTCTTAATTAAATGTTTTGACAAAAGGATGCACACACCCTGCCGGCGGGAGATTCGGGACGAAGCCCGCCGGCTCAATCACCGCTTCTTGCGCTTAGCCTCCGACGGCGTCCGCTCATACTCATCCACCTCGTTAGTGTGAATGATGCGGAATACTTTTTTGCCTTTTCTGAACTCCTCCACGCCAGTAATAGAGTCCTGAGCTGGCA
>QHXD01000866.1:0-511 GCA_003223895.1 Acidobacteriota bacterium | reverse complement strand
AAAGGCGGCTTTGCCGTCGCCGTTTTCAGGGGACGAGCAGCGGTCCCTTTCTTATATTTTGATCGCGGCATCGCGTCCTCGGTTTATTTCAAGAGTATTTTCGTTATCGGATGTACTTCCCAGATCACGGGCATGCGACTCTTTAAGCTCGGCGGTCCTGGTCGCGAACCGGTAGCGTGTGTCATATCAAAGAACAATGACCCATCAATCTGCACCGGAACGGGGGGATGGTAAAAGTCGTAGGTCAGACCTGGCAGTGTACCTCCCGCGTTGGCCTTGAAGAACTGCTTGAACGCGTCACGCGCGGCCTTTAATTGCGTAAACGAGGGACTGTTTCCTGGCGGTAAGCCAGACAACTCCACCGTCATGTACACCTCCGGAGCGGCTTTGGGGTCGCGGCCTATAATCAAATGGAAGTCGTTGTCGGCCTCTCTGCTCGCTGCGTACATGAACGCGCTGACATGCACATTTCGCTCCTCTTCTTTGACGCGGCCGGACGTTGGCGTGGTTT
>QHXD01000865.1 GCA_003223895.1 Acidobacteriota bacterium | reverse complement strand
CCTCATGAGGACGACGCCCTGCACGATGTCGGACTCTTCGTCTTTTCCTACCCGTCCAATGGGCACCCTGGCTCCAACGCTGACTTCTCCAAGTTGCTTGAGATAGACAGGAATGCCGTTCTTCGCGGTGACGGCAACATTCGCGATGTCCAAGCTGTTTTTGAACAGGCCGATGCCGCGCACGTTGTAACTCTGCGTGCCGATCTCCAGATAATTTGCTCCGACATTTGAATTGCTCGCGGCGACGGCGTTCATGACCTGCGAAACCGACACGTTGAAGGCGATCAACTTGTTCGGGTCCAGATCGATATGAAACTCCTTCGTTTCGCCGCCGAAACTTACAACGTCGATCACTCCAGGCACCTGTTTGAACTGTCTTTCAAGAATCCAGTCCTGCACGACCTTGAGATCCATCAAGCTGCTGTTTTTCCCGATCAATTGATAGCGATAGATCTCGCCTACCGCAGACGTCGGCGACAGTTCCGGACGCACGCCGGCCGGCACGTCCGCCATCTGCAGCCGGTTGAGAACTTCCTGGCGATCGAAGTTGTAGTCCGTTTCGTATTGGAAGTAACACTTGATGTCAGTCAGACCGAATAGCGAGATCGACCGGATGTGATCCAGTCCAGGCATGCCGTTGAGCTGGGTCTCGAGCGGAACCGTGATCTGCCGCTCCATTTCTTCGGCGGACCAGCCTGAGTTCTGAGCAATGATCTCGATGGTCGGTGGTGAAGGATCAGGATAGGCCTCGATGTTGAGAGCCTTGAATGCGTACAGACCCCCTACCACCAGGATGACCGAACAACCTATGACCAAAAACCGTTCCCGCAAAATGAAATCAATCAGTCTGCCTACCACAGCTTCTGCTCCAGTCTTATTGTTTTGATTTGCCCAGTTCGTTCAGCAACAGAGCGCCTCGGCTCGCTACGATCTCGCCGCCCTGCAGACCGGCATCGACCACGAAGCCACCTTCGACTTCCTGGCCGGTCTGGATCTTGCGGCGTCGGAAGTGACCTGGACTTTCCTCGATGAAAACCAGCGAATCATTTCCGTCAACCACCACAGAACCCGCCGGTACGATTGGCATTTGTTGTTGTGTCGCCGCTGCGATTCTCACCGTGGCGAACATGTCGCGTTGAAGGATCTACAATTGGACTGATGAAGGATATTCGGGCCGGGAACACGCGGTCTGGATAAGCGCCGACGCTGATCTCGACCGGCATGTTCAGACGAACGGCTGCGTTGTCACTTTCGTAAATGTCCGCAAGCACCCATAGCGTACTGAGATCCGAAATGAGGAACAGGGGATCCGGAGAATCCGGCTTCACGTATTCTCCCGGACCTATCCTGCGATTCACGATCGTGCCGGCTATCGGCGCGCGCAGAACTACATCGCGATCCATATGCTGTTCGAGATCTGAAATCTCTACTGCTGTTTTGCCGAAGAGCGACAAACGGTTGCGCACCGCGGCGAGCGTCGCCTGTGCACGGGTGTATTCGTCCTGGGCTCGAGCGAGGTCGGCTTCGGCCTGCTGGAGCTCTTTCGTGGCAATTGCCTCCTCTTCGTGAAGGTGGCGCGCGCGCTCCAGGCCGACTTGAGCGATGTTCAACCCGATTTCGGCTTTGGCCACATCCGATCGGGCTGCAGCAAGGTCGTTTTGGGCTCCGACAAAATCAGGAGACTCCAGCACGACGAGAGGCTGGCCGGCGGTGACGCTGTCGCCCTTGTTGGCCCGCAATTCGGCTGTGCGGCCGGCATAGGGAGTAAAAACCGGCGTCAGAAGATCTTCGTTAAAGCCAATTCTGCCGGTGGCTTTCCGATTGACGGTAATCCAGTGCCGTTCGATTGGATACGTGGAGATTTGCTGGAGTTGCTTCTCGTCAACCGTGATTACATCACCCGGCTGTGGAGAACGCTCGAGCGTGTGATTCGGGGCCGCGGTCCGCGGCGGGGTGCGTCGCCAGCCTAGGATGCCAAGAACGAATCCCAGGATCAGCGGCAAAACGATCCAAAACTTCTTCATTAAAGTGATTTTCATAGTTCTCCTTTGATCAATGGGTAAGCGAAAGCCAGGAGGCCAGGGCATTCCCCTCCTGGAACAGGAGGGGTGGCTGCGCCATTAAGAAAAAGACAGCCTCCGAAACGGCGCGGACGGGGTGGTCAGTCGTGACGAATGTTTCCCGAACTGACCACCCCGACCGCGCCGCTTCGGAAGGGGGACTTCTTCTTGATGGCGCGTCCACCCCTCCTGTTCCAGGAGGGGAATGCGCACTACCTCATCATTCTTCTAAGAGAAAACGATCAGAGGAGAGGAGGGGCTCGCGGTGATTGGGAATTCAGCAGCAGGAAGTAATAAGGTCGCGGCTCAAAAGGCAGGAGAATACTCCGAACTTCGTAGAGCAAACGCAACGGCCGAATGCGCATTTCCGGCAGGCATGAAGATCTGCGCGTAGGAACAGTGGCCGCGCCTGGAGCGGAGTTTGATTGGTCCGAAGCAATACTGTTCGGAGGATCCAGACCTGAAGAACGGAAATCCGCGGGTTCACCTTTGTGGAATTGGCCGTGACCGTCATTAATCCAGATTCCGACAATCTCGTGACTAACGATCTGTGTGAAAACGACATCGAGATCGTGGTCATTGTCCAAATCCCGGACGGAGACGTTCAGCGCGCCATGAGGCGATTGAAAGTGAAAGAACTGAGACTTCTCCTGCGATAGACGAAATTCTATGGTGTACTCGTACCCGTTGGAACCATAACCAACGCGGTCGGCAATTGCGAAATCCGGCTTCTTGTCGGCATCAAAATCTCCAACCACGGTAGACCAGCCGAAGGGAGCGGCCGCCGTACCTAAACGCAAATCCTGGTCCCACGCGGCTTGAGCAGTCTTCGGCAAAACGATGAACGCCGCGAGCAAGGCACCAAGCACGAGTTGTCTCATATCTCGTTCCTTTCTTAACCGGTGGACAGCGCATCCACGGCTTCAGATCTGACCGCCA
>QHXD01000864.1:3501-3945 GCA_003223895.1 Acidobacteriota bacterium | reverse complement strand
TGGCGGCTGGGCCCCCGTTTCCGTCAGTCCACACCAAACGCCAGCAGCACGTTGCCAGGGCGCCCGACCAGACCACCATTCCCGGACGTCGCATACAGCATGCCACCAACCACAACGACGCCGGGGCCATCGAACGAGCCACCCTTCGCAGTGACTCCATTGATTGTTTCAAAGCTTCGATTCGTGTCGAATTCCCAGATGATCGAGCCGTCCCTGGTGGAATATCCGCGCATGCCGCCATCCGCGGAGCCGGAAAACACAACGCCCGGGATCACGGTGAGAGCTGCCGATTGAGCGGTGCTGCAGCCCTGGCCCGTGCCGCACAATGCCGGCCGCGGCGGCGTGTACCACACCCGTTCGCCGGTATCGAGCCGAACCGTATGCAATCCGCCGGCATCGGGAGTGAGGTAACCAGCGACGGCGATGTAAGCCTGCTGCGCATCC
>QHXD01000864.1:0-3408 GCA_003223895.1 Acidobacteriota bacterium | reverse complement strand
AAGCCACGCCTGACTTTTGTGGCACGACGATGATGTCCCGCCCATTTGGTAGCTTTGTAAGAATCGGCGAAGCGGAGAAATCAAAATCCGGTCCCACTTCCTCCGGGCAATTCGGATTCGGCGCCTGCCCGCGGCCGCCGCATCCGAGAATCCATACGTCCTTCGGCGTTACCTGGCTCGACCACAGCATCTTTCCGGTTTTGAGATCGAAGGCGACCATTGCATCGCTTGTCGGTTGCGGCGGGTCCGCATAACTGTTGCCCGTCGCAACATAAATCGCACCGCGCTTCGTGTCGATCGTCGGCGAACTCCACACGGCCGCGCCCGCCGGGCCCCACAACTGAGCGCCGGTCGTGCTTTTGCCGCGAGGCTTCGGTTCGGGAACAGTGTAAGCCTTCCACACGATGTCGCCTGTGTTCGCGTCGAGTGCGGTTACGCTTCCTCGAAATGTGCAGCATTGGTAGTCCGGTTTCGCCGCCGAGGTTTCTTCGGACACGCCGGAGAGCGGAACGTAGAGGCGTCCAGCGTGTAATGTCGGCGCTCCGGTTGCGCGAGCGGCCGGATGTTCGTCGACTTTACGAACCCAGATCTGCCGGCCGGTGGTTGCATCCACTGCATAAGCGTTGGCTTTGCCATCGGCAAAATATACGGCGTATCCAGACGCTCCGCGCGCATTCTTGTATGGTCCAATCGAAATTGCGGTGCGCACACCTGCCTGAGCGCGGAATGTCCAGTAAGTGCATCCCGTTCTGGCGTCCAGTGCGAACACTGTGCCCGGTTCGCTTCCGAGGAAGATCCGGCCGCCGGCGACAGCAGGCTGCGAGCGAGCCTGAGTGGCGCCGGGAATTCCGAAAGCCCATTTGAGTTTCAGGTTCGGAACCTGAGCCGCTGTGAGTCCCGCCTGAGGCGCCGGCTGTGAGCGCGTATTTGTCACGTCGGGACCCCAACCATTCCAATGCTGGCCGGCGGCCGGATTCGACAGTGGCGTCTGCGAAGTGCAGAGGCCGGCATTTACTGCCGTGGTGGAGTCGCTAACAGGGCGGCCGGTCAGAAACTCCGCGATTGCGCGCCGCTCAGGATCGCTGAGCTTTTCACCCTGCACTCGCATCACACCATCACCCAGTACATTGACGATCGACTCCGGCGTGCGGAGGCGCAGCGCCTCCCGGTTCGGAGCACGCGACTCTGCCGTCGGCGCCGCATGGCACGAGGCGCAGTCGCGCTGAAAGAGAGCCGCTCCGTCCGGCCCCTGTGCCAGTACCGACGTGGTGATGAGAACGAGTATNNAGGTGAAGGGAGGAGGAGACTTTGAAATTGGACGAATCCTGCATCTCAAATCCGAAATCCGAAATCTTTAATTGGACCCGCAGTCCAATCTGATATTTCGGATTTCGGATTTGAGATGCAGGATTTGTCCAATTTCAAAATCTTTCCCCATTGTTCTTCTGGTCAAGTTCACTCCTTTTTCATACGATCTCTGCCCATCATGTTTGTCGGACATTTCGCTGCAGGTTTTGCTGCCAAGTCGTTCGCGCCCAAAGTCTCGCTCGGGACACTTATTCTGGCCGCTGCACTTCCCGATGTTCTGTGGATTCTATTTTTTGCTACCGGAATCGAACAGGTCGTCATTCAGCCGCGGATTATGGTCGCAAATTCTCTCAACCTTGTTTACATTCCATTCAGTCACAGCCTTCTGATGAACGCTGTCTGGGGCGCCTTGTTTGGAGGAGTCTACTTCCTGTGGCGGCGTGACCCGCGTGGAGCATGGATACTTTTCGCCGCCGTGCTCAGCCATTGGCTTCTGGATTTTGTCAGTCACCGCCCGGATATGCCGCTGGCGCCGGGGATCGATATGCGTTTCGGCCTGGGATTGTGGAATTCCCGGCTAGCCACTGTCATTGTCGAAGGCGCGTTATGGTTCGGCGGTCTCTTTCTGTATGTTCGAACGACGCGTCCCAACAAACGGGCGGGTGTCTATGTCTTCTGGAGCGTGATCGTGGTACTGACCGCGTTATGGCTGGTCAGCCTTGGCGGCGATCCACCTCCCAGCCTTGCTTCACTGGCCATCATAAACACGATTTTCTTCATGCTGGTCGAGGCATGGGCTTATTGGATGAACCGAATTCGTCCGGCCAGGAGTAAAATGGCGCGAGAAGGAGTAACCGTATGAGGATCCGTTGTGGCCTGGCTGTATTCGGAATGTTGGCTCTGGCATCGCTTGCCGCCGCTCAGGAGTCGAAAAGACTGGCCGTTGTGAACGGCGAGACTGTCACTGAAGAGCAGGTGCTGAAAGCGGCTGGTCCTTCTCTGGAGAAACTCACGGGGCGGCCGAGGCTCGAGGCCATGTGGAAGGCTCTGGACTCGATCGTCGAAGACAAGTTGCTCGCGGCGGAGGCGGCGAAGCTCAAGATGAGTAAAGATGAGCTCATCAACATAGAGATTGAGAGCAACGTCGTGTCCCTCTCGGATGATGAAGTGTCGGAGTTCTATGAGGCGAACAAGGCACGCATCCCGATACCCCGCGAACAGGCCCTGCCGCAGGTGCGGCAATTCATGATGGATCAGCAAAGACGCGCGTTCCGCGTTCCTTTGATTCGCAGGTTGAGAAGGGAATATAGCGTCACCACATACCTTGACCCGTTACGCGCTGAGATTGCCACTGCGGGTTATCCTTCGCACGGACCTGCGAACGCGCCCGTCACGATCGTAGAGTTCGCGGACTTTGAGTGTCCTTTCTGTGGTGGTTTGTTTCCGACACTAAAGTTGGTAGAGAAAAACTACACTGATAGAGTCCGCTTCGTGTACCGGCATTTCCCGCTGACGAATATCCATCCTCATGCGCAGAAGGCTGCCGAAGCCGCCGTGTGCGCGAACGAGCAGGGGCACTTCTGGGAATTTCACGATTCGATGTTTGGCAATCAGCAGCAACTCACCGTATCTGACCTGAAGCGAAGAGCCGAGGTCATGAAACTCGACACTGCCGCCTTCAACTCGTGTCTGGATTCGGGTCGAGCGGCGGAGGCGGTTAAGAAGGACGCGGCTGAGGGTTCGCAGGCCGGCGTCACGGGCACACCAGCCTTGTTCATTAACGGCCGGCAGCTGACGGGAGCCCAGCCGTATACCGAAATTCGAGACATCATCGAAGACGAACTGAAACGAAAGTAACTTGAGCCGTGGCCGCCACAAATTTCTCGAATTGGCTCAGGCGAGGGTGTTCCCCTCCTGGGACAGGAGGGGTGGACGCGCCATCAAGAAGATGCCGCGAAGCCTCCTTTGAAGGCGCGGCCGGGGTGGTCAGTTCGGCGAAACGTAGGCGCGCCGGTCTGACGCACCCCGTCTGCGCCGCTTCGGTTGCTTCGCGTCTTTTTCTTAATGGCGCAGCCACCCCTCCTGTCCCAGGAGGGGAAT
>QHXD01000116.1 GCA_003223895.1 Acidobacteriota bacterium | reverse complement strand
CCCGCGGCAGCAAGTAGTTTGACGAACTCCGCCTTCTTGTCTGTGGGAACGGTCCTGGCCTCGTTCTGAAGCCCGTCGCGGGGTCCGACTTCGACAATGTGGACACTTTTTGGTAACGCTGCCATGGCTGAATTCTAGCAGGAATGCCTTTGTGTCCTTTGTGTCTTAGTGGTTAAACACAAAGACACAAAGGCTAGTCGATGACGATCAACAGTTCCCCCATTTCGACCACCTGACCTTGCTGGCAGTGAATCGCAGCAACGCGGCCGGCCCTGGGGGCGTGCAGTGCGCTTTCCATCTTCATGGACTCCATGATGGCGACAGTTTGCTTCTCGACGACCGTATCCCCCGCGTTCACTTCGATCCGAAGAATTTTACCGGGCATGAGCGCGGTAATTTCGCCGCTAGCCGGCGCGGCTGCCGCGTGACTGAGGGCGCCTTTCTCAGCGCGCGGGAGATGATAGGTATGGCCGTTGAGCCACACGATGTGTTCGTTGCGGTTGTGAAGGACGTAGAAGCGATAGCGCTTGCCGTCGATTTCGATCAGGTTGGGTTCAAGAAGGCGAAAGGGAATCGAGCGGCCCGAAGCGTGAAAGGTGCCGTGGCTGCGCGAGGTCATGAGTTGCGCCAGAAGCCGGAGGTCCAGACGTCGGGAATGTGTGCCCCACTCACTGTTTTCTCGCCTCCGAGTGAAGCCACGAGAAGGGCCTCGACGGGAACGTCCGTAGAAACGGTGAAGAGTTCGGGATGGCGGTCGAGAAAGCCAGTGTCGATCTTTCCGGAGGAAAACTCGGGGTCGGAAATGACGCGATGGAGGAATTCGATATTGTTGCGCACGCCGAGAAGCACGAAATCAGCAAGAGCCCGCTTCATGCGATCGATGGCGGCCTCGCGTGAAGAGGCCCAGACGATGAGCTTGGCGAGCAGGGGGTCGAAGTGATAACTCACAACAGAGTTCTTCCCGACGCCGCTGTCCAGGCGGACGCCGGGGCCCGCGGGCGCCTCGAAGATTTCGATCGTTCCCGTCGATGGGCGGAAGTTTTCTTCGGGAACTTCGGCGTAGATGCGGCACTCCATGGAATGTCCCACCGGGTGTAGATCCGCCTGGCGGTACAAAAGCCTCTGACCTTCGGCGATCAGAACTTGTTCGCGAACAAGATCGAGGCCTGTTGTCATCTCCGTGACCGGATGTTCCACTTGCAGGCGCGTGTTCATTTCGAGGAAGTAGAAGGAGCCAATGGGGTCCAAAATGAACTCGACTGTTCCGGCGCCCCGATAATCGACCGCTTTCGCCGCGGCCACCGCGGCAGCACCCATTTCTTCACGGAGTTTCAGCGTCATCGCGGTTGAGGGTGTTTCTTCGATGATCTTCTGGTGGCGGCGCTGGATCGAGCATTCGCGCTCGAACACGTGAATGTGATTTCCGTGGGAATCCCCCAGGATCTGGAACTCGATGTGGCGAGGCCGTCGAATGTATTTTTCGACAAAGACGCGGCTGTCATTGAACGCTTTCGAAGCCTCACGAGAAGCAGAAGCCATGGCTTCTGCCAGATCCTCCGCCTTTTCCACGAGCCGCATGCCTTTCCCGCCGCCACCGCCGACGGCTTTCACCAGAACGGGATATGCGGACGCCGGCGGATTTCCGTCCCAAGTGGGAACGACCGGCACTCCGGCGGCTTGCATCACGCGCTTGGATTCAAGCTTGTCGCCCATCGATCGAATCGTATCCGGCCGAGGGCCTATGAAGATGATCCCCGCCTTCTCGCACTCCTCGGAAAGGCTCGGACTTTCCGAAAGGAATCCGTAGCCGGGATGGATCGCGTCGGCGCCGTATTCTTTGGCCGCTCGTACGATTTCGCGGGCATCGAGGTAGCTCTCAATATGGCAAGCCGCGTCCGCGGCAGGAACATGAAGCGAATGTTCGTCAGGATCGGTAAATACGGCAACGGTTTCGATTTCCATCTCGCGCAAGGTGTGGCCGATGCGGATCGCGATTTCACCACGATTGGCGATGAGAACTTTGCGGATCATTTGCCGTTCGGTCGATCGGTTTTCTCGGTCTTTTCTGTCTTCTCTATCCAGGGGGGTTTTTGGTGCTCGAGAAAAGCCTTCATGCCGGCCTGTCCTTCCTGGCTGGATCTCACGCGCGCGATCGCTTCGGCAGTGTAACCGATCGATGCTTCCAGCGTCTGCGCGGCCACTCCAAACACCAGTTCCTTGGCAGCGGCGACCGCGGCCGGTGCGGAAGTAAGGATTTGCGAGATCTTCGACTCCACCAGCAGATCCAGTGCAGGCTCGTGCAAAACGACGTGCTGAATCAAACCGATCTGCAACGCCGCAGCGGCGAGGAATCGCTCACCGGTAATGAAGTACTCGCGCGCTCGTCCCGGCCCGATGCGCGCGATAACAAAAGGTGAAATGACGGCGGGCAGGATTCCGAGTTTCACCTCGGTAAAGCCAAACTGCACGGACTCCACCGCAATACCGATATCGCATGCCGCCACAAGGCCCGCGCCGCCACCCAGCGCCGCGCCGTGCACCCGCGCGATCACAGGCTTCGGGCACTTCGCGATGGCGAGGTACATCCCGGCCAGTCTGCGTGCGTCTTCGATGTTCTCTTCGTGGGAGTACTGGACCATGCGCTTCATCCAGTTGAGATCGGCGCCGGCGCAAAACGATTTTCCGTTTCCGCCGAGAACAATGACACGGACGTCATTACGGGAACCGAGTTCCTTGAATGCATCGGTGACAAGCGGAATCAATTCGTCGTTGAACGCGTTATGCGTGTCGGGCCTGTCGAGCGTGACGCGAGCGACAGGTTTCTGGACATCGACAATCAGCATGACCATTCCTTAACGTCGGGCCCACCGGCCAGCCCATTTCGGTACACCGCTTCGCGGCCTCCTTGGAAGGGCATTGGCCGGTCCCCCCACGTCTACATCCTGAAGACGCCGAAGCGTGTTTCTTCCGCCGCGGCGTTCATGGCCGCGGAAATTCCCAGCGCCAGGACCATGCGGGTGTCGGCGGGATCGATCACGCCGTCGTCCCAGAGCCGGGCCGTGCTGTAGTAGGCGTTTCCCTCAGTCGCGTACTTTTCCAGCGTCGGCTGCATGAACTCCTTCTGCTCCACCGGGCTCATGGTTTTTCCCTGCGTCTTCAACTGATCCATCTTCACTTGCAGCAGCACCTGAGCGGCCTGCTCGCCGCCCATGACGGAGATTCTCGCGTTGGGCCACATCCAGAGCTGGCGCGGCCCGTAGGCTCTTCCACACATTCCGTAGTTGCCGGCGCCGTAGGACCCGCCGATGATTACCGTGAATTTCGGAACTGCCGCGTTCGCGACTGCATTCACCATCTTGGCGCCGTCTTTGGCGATTCCACCGTGCTCGAATTGTTTACCCACCATGAAGCCGGTGATGTTTTGCAGAAAGACCAGGGGAATGTTTCGCTGCGCGCAGAGTTCGATGAAGTGCGTCGCCTTGAGAGCGCTTTCCGAAAACAAAACCCCATTGTTGCCGATGATCCCGACGGGATATCCCCAGATGCGGGCGAAACCGCAGACCACGGTCGGCGCGTAAAGGGCCTTGAACTCGTGAAACCAGCTCGCGTCCACGATCCGGTAAATCACCTCGCGGACGTCGTAGGCTTTCCTTGGATCGGGCGGGACGATGTCATAGATCTCGTCCGGGTCGTGATGAGGATCTTCGGCTTCCGCCACCTGGGTTGTTTGCTTGCTCGGCTTTGGAATCGACCGGAAGACATCGCGCGCAATTCGCAACGCATCGGCATCGTTTTGAGCGTAGTGGTCGGCCACGCCGGAGATGCGGCAATGGACGTCGGCGCCACCAAGCTCTTCGGCGGTGACTTCCTCGCCGGTCGCGGCTTTCACGAGAGGAGGGCCGCCAAGAAAAATGGTGCCCTGGTTACGAACAATGATGGCTTCGTCGCTCATCGCCGGAACGTATGCGCCGCCTGCCGTGCAGGAACCGAGGACCGCAGCAACCTGATACATGCCGCTTGCCGACATTCGGGCCTGATTGTAGAAAATGCGCCCGAAGTGTTCGCGGTCCGGGAAGACGTCGGCCTGCAGCGGAAGAAACGCGCCGCCCGAATCGACAAGGTAAAGGCAGGGCAGGTGATTCTGGAGCGCGATCTCCTGTGCGCGCAGATGCTTCTTTACCGTTATTGGAAAATACGTTCCGCCTTTGACGGTGGCGTCGTTGGCCACGATCATCGTTTGATGACCCTGGATCATCCCGACGCCGGTGACGAGGCCGGCCGAGGGCGCCTCATCGTCGTACATTCCATTGGCGGCGAGAGCGCTCAGTTCGAGAAAAGGAGTGTCCGGGTCGATAACTGCGTCGATACGTTCGCGAACGAACATCTTGCCCCGTTCCTTATGACGCTTGACAGCGGCTTCACCACCGCCTTTACGAACGGCATCGAGCTTCGATCGAAGCTCCGCGACCAGTTCCAGCATGGCCTGCCGATTTGTTTGCGTTTCGATTTGCGTGATCACTTCTTACGTACGTTCTGCCGGACGTAGGCAACAATGTCTTCGGTTGAAGCGCCCGGCTGAAAAACCTGGGCGACGCCGCATTCCTTCAGCTTCGGGATATCCTGATCCGGAATGATACCCCCAACAACAACCATAACGTCATCGAGACGCTCCTTCTTCATGAGATCCATGATGCGGGGGCAGAGTGTCATGTGCGCTCCGGAGAGTACGGAAAGGCCGACCACATCGGCATCTTCCTGGAGCGCCGCATGCACGACCTGTTCGGGAGTCTGCCGAAGTCCGGTGTAAATGACCTCGAAACCGGCATCGCGAAAAGCCCGGGCGATCACCTTCGCACCCCGGTCGTGGCCATCGAGTCCAGGCTTGGCAACGATGACGCGGATTTTCTCGCTCATCAGAATATCGGTTCCTCGTAGACGCCGTAGACGGAGCGGAGCGTTGCGCAGATTTCGCCAAGAGTCGTGTACGCGCGTACACAATCGAGGATGGACGGCATCATGTTGACGTTGTGCGTGGCGGCAGCCTCGCGCAACGCTTCGAGGGTCTGGCGGACACGTCCATTGTCGCGCGTTTCGCGCAGCTTCCGAAGCTGCTCGACCTGCCGGCCGGTGACGGATTCGTCGATCAGCAGGGTGTCGATCGGAGGCTCCTCATCCATCACGAATTCGTTCACTCCCACGATAATCTTTTCTTTGCGCTCGATCGCCTTCTGATATTCGTACGACGCGTCGTTAATTTCGCGCTGCGGGAATCCCTTCTCGATTGCAGCAACCATTCCCCCCATCGCATCCAGCCTCTCGAAATAGTCCCAGCACCCCTTCTCCATGTCGAGCGTCAGCCGCTCGACGAAATACGATCCGCCGAGAGGATCCGCGGTATTCGTAATGCCGCTTTCGTGCGCGAGAATCTGCTGCGTTCGAAGAGCGATTCCAGCCGCATGCTCCGTCGGCAGCGCAAGCGTCTCGTCCAAAGAGTTCGTATGCAAAGACTGCGTGCCTCCCAGAACAGCAGCCAGTGCCTGAATCGCTGTGCGGACAATGTTGTTGTAGGGCTGCTGCGCGGTCAGTGAACAACCGGCCGTCTGGGTATGGAAACGAAGGATGGCCGAACGCGGATTCTTGCAATGAAACCGCTCGGTCACTATCTTGTACCAGATCTTCCGGGCCGCGCGATATTTTGCGATTTCCTCGAAGAGATCGTTGTGTGCGTTGAAAAAGAAGGAAAGCCGCGGCGCAAACTCGTCCACGTCGAGACCGGAACGCCGGGCCCACTCGATGTATTCGATTCCGTCGTACAGCGTAAATGCCAGTTCCTGGAGGGCGGTCGATCCCGCTTCGCGGATGTGATAGCCGCTGATGGAAATCGTGTTCCACTGGGGCACGTGCTTCGAGCCGAATTCAAACGTGTCCACGATCAGCTTCATCGACGGACGTGGCGGGAAAATGTAAGTCTTCTGGGCGATGTATTCCTTCAGGATGTCGTTCTGGATCGTGCCGCGCAACTTCTTCCAGTGGGCGCCCTGCTTTTCCGCAACGACGAGATACATCGACCAGAGGATCGTGGCCGGCGCGTTCGTCGTCATCGACGTGCTGATTTTGTCGAGTGGGATTCCTTTGAAGAGGGTTTCCATGTCGGCGAGCGAATCGATCGCGACGCCGCATTTCCCGACTTCGCCCTCGGACATCGGGTCATCCGAGTCGAGGCCCATCAAAGTCGGGAGATGAAACGCCACCGACAGCCCGTCCTGACCGTGTTTGAGAAGGTATTGGAAACGTTCGTTGGTGTCAGCAGCCGTACCGAACCCGCTGAACTGGCGCATCGTCCAGTGCTTGCCCCGATACATGGTCGGGTAAATGCCGCGGGTGTAAGGCGGCTGACCGGGATCGCCAAGGTCCTTCTCGTAATCGAGATCCGGAATATCTTCCGGCGTGTAGAGCCTTTCGATCGGCACACCGGATACCGTCGTGAACGGTCCGGTACGTTCGACTCCTTTTCCTACACGATCGCTGACGTCTTTCGCCATCGCATAATCTCCAAACCCTAATGATACTGAAGGTACGGTCTGACGGAAAGCCTCTGAAGGCAGTCGTAAGGAGGAGACATGAGCGAACGATCAGGCAAGTGGCTCCGTTTGGGGCTGTTACTCGCCGGTTCTATGTATCTGACGAGCTGTGAGTCTCGAGCGCAAATCAACGACGTGCCGGTGGATTACAACGTCTTCGGGATCATTAGCACCCTTAACCAAACCTGCAATGGCCCGATGCCCGAGATGGTGGCAGTTTCGGCCCAGGTATACAAAGGCAATAACTTCGTCGGCCAAACCGGCGTCTTTCCGGCCAACGGTCCGTACTCGTTTATCATCAAATGGCCCAGCTTTACAGAAAAGCCGGATGGATGGAGAGTTACCGACGTGCTCCGGACCGACGGGAGTCCTATTTGCGAAGCAAAAACGGTGATGATGTGTGATCCAACACGGCCTGAGAAATGCCAGGACGTCGAAACGAAAGTTCAAAGCGCGGCCGTAGGCACACCGATCAACCGAACCGTCCGCTGCCAGTGCAGGCCGTATTGAGCTCGATTCCTGCTATGATCGACGGATGGCTGAGACGAAGATTACGAAGCGGAGCGAAGACTATTCCCGGTGGTACACCGACGTGATTGCCGCGGCCGAACTGGCCGATTATGCGCCGGTTAAGGGCTGCATGATCATCCGGCCCAACGGCTATGCCATCTGGGAAAAGATGCAACAGGCCCTGGATGCGATGTTCAAGGAGACGGGCCACCAGAATGCCTACTTCCCCCTCTTCATCCCTGAAAGTTTTCTTCAAAAGGAGGCTGAGCACGTTGAGGGCTTCGCGCCTGAGGTGGCGGTTGTGACTCACGCGGGCGGCGCAAAGCTGGAAGAGCCGCTCGTTATACGCCCGACTTCGGAAACGATCATCTGGCATACCTATCGGAATTGGATTCAGTCCTATCGTGATCTGCCGTTGCTATTGAATCAGTGGTGCAATGTTGTCCGGTGGGAAATGCGTACGCGTATGTTTCTTCGTACGACCGAATTCCTTTGGCAGGAAGGACACACGGCGCACGCGACCTACGAGGACGCCGAAGAAGAAGCTCTCCGCATGCTTGGAGTATACAGACGGTTTGCCGAAGAGCACCTCGCGCTCCCGGTTATTGAAGGTCTGAAAACAGAGAGCGAGAAGTTCGCGGGAGCTGATCACACCTATTGCATCGAAGCGTTAATGGGCGACGGCAAAGCGCTTCAGGCGGGAACTTCGCACCATCTGGGACAGAACTTTGCGAAAGCTTTCGACGTGACTTTCCAGACGGAAAAAGGGACCCGCGAATACGTTTACGCAACGAGCTGGGGACTCACCACCCGCATGATCGGTGCGATGATCATGGCGCACGGCGATGATAACGGCATCATCATACCGCCGCGACTGGCGACCATCCAGGTGGCCGTCGTGCCCATATTCCGAAAGCCTGAAGAACGGGATCGAGTGATGCAGGCCGTGGACAAGTTCGCCCAGGCGTTTAAGGCGGCGGGCATCGGTTTCAAGGTTGATGAACGCGAACAGTACAGCCCGGGCTGGAAATTCAATGATTGGGAAAAACGTGGTGCTCCGCTTCGGATCGAGGTGGGACCCAAGGATCTGGAGAAAAATCAGGTCATGCTCGCGCGCCGTGACAACGGGCAGAAGTCACCGGTATCACAGGATGGCC
>QHXD01000115.1 GCA_003223895.1 Acidobacteriota bacterium | reverse complement strand
TCATGAGTTCGCCACGAAGCCTCATGAGTTCGTGACGAAGCCTCATGAGTTCGTCACAAAGCAACATTCGTTTCTGACGAAGAAGCGTCGCTTCGTCGCAGAAACACTTACAAACATCAACCGTTAAATAAAGAAGGACGTATCATGGCAACAAAACACATCCGAGTTCGTGTGTCGTTCACACACCAAGCGATCACCAGATCAAGGAAACCTCAGGCGCCGTCATCACAGGCATGACCGGCATGGCCGGACGACATTCGCATAACCTTGCCGAGTAGAATTTTAGGAACCGTTCACTTCGGATCTGGCAGGTTCTTCTCCAATTCCTTCATTAACTTGTGGAGATCTGTTTCTTTGAACAGCTCGGAAAAAAGGTGGCTATCTTCAGGTTCCACACCCGCCTTCACGCATAGCCGCTCGAGCATGCGCAGCGCCATCGTTAGCTCCTGCTCCGTAAGAACATTGATTTGAAGGTCGAGGTGCGCGCGCTTCTCGGCTTGACGCGTCATACGATTTGGCTCATCAGCACAAATGCGCTGAGGAAAATGGCTTCGAGGGACACAATCATCGTAAGAAAAGTGAACGGGAAAGGGTCAAAGGGAGGAATTTTGGAAAACCATCTGGAATTCAGGATGACCCATACCGTGAACCAGACGACGTGGATGACGATGAATGGGCCGGATCCTGCGAAGTAGGTTATCCGGTCGCCCAACCGATCTGTAGCGGTTCGATGATGCAGTGCCTCTTTCTCGAGTCGCGCGATGGTGTTTACGTTGCGCGTTGAAGGGGAAGACTTTCCCGAAATCCCCTGTTCCTGGTCTATCATTTTCTACCCGCCCTGACAGGTTGCAGCACGTCTCATGCCACTGGGCGGCCGCGGAGTTACTTCGCGCGTCTGGCCCTCAATTGTTTTGCTTCCGTGAACACGTCCATAAATCGCATCGTCATCTCCACTGATTCCTTCAATACGCGCGCACCGGCAGTCTTCAGCTGGTAATACCGCCTGGCTTGGCCGCCAACTTCGGGCGGCGGTTCGGTGAGCTTTGACGTGAGATAGCCTTTCTTCCTCAGGCGATCCAGCGTGACATAAACCGAGCCCACGTTCATCGGCCTGCCCGCAAGTTCGGTAGCCTTCGCATGAATCGCGAGACCGTACGCTTCGTCGCGCAGCGCCAGCACGGCCGTGAGCACCATTTGTTCGAAGGTTCCAAGCATGTCCGTTATCATCGTGGCCATCCCAGTATGCAAGAATATTAACAATGTAGGAATCCAGCCTGCCTCTGTCAACGTCTTTCGATCCAGCCGCGGAGCGGCGTAAGAATGTAGTGCGAAAGAGACCGGACACAGGAAAAGCGGATTCACCTCCTTGAAAAGGAGGGGTGGCTGCGCCATCAAGAAAATGCTGCGAAGCCTCCTTTGAAGGCGCAGACGGGGTGGTCATTCGCATACCATGTTTCAAAACGCATTCCGCAATGTCACTTGTGAGCGACCACCCCGGCCGTGCCATAACGGAACGGATTCTTTTTCTTGATGGCCCGGCCACCCCTCCTTTTCAAGGAGGGGAATCCATTTTCCCTCAGTCCAGTCTCTCTTTTTGCCGCTCCGCGGCTGGCTTTCCGCATTGCAAAAAAGCAATTCAGGCGGATATATTCATGGGCCAATCAAGGGAGGATAACGTTGACGATTGCCGGCTTTTTGCTATTAGCTCTGCTCCACCACGAGGTCCTGGGCAAATTCGACGACAAAAAGCCCATGACGCTGAACGGAGTTGTGACCTCCGTGGAGTGGAAGAATCCCCACGCTCACTTGATGATGAATGTCCGAAGCGCGACGGGAGTGGTTAACTGGGCGATCGAGCTGGAGAGCACCAATGACCTGGAGCGAAGCGGTTGGACGCGTGAGTCCGCGAGGCCCGGCGATGCAGTAAGAGTTGATGGAATTGCGGCCAGGGATGGAAGTCCTCAGGTTTGGGCCCGCTCCGTCGTCCTGACAAGCACCGGCAAGAAGATACTGGATGTGCCGCCGGCAACGCCGCCTGTCGTGAAGCAGTCGCAACCGACTCCACGCTGGCCGGACGGCAAGCCGCGGTTGGGTCCGCCGCCGGGTGGTACCGGATATTGGGCGTATCCGAGCGCTGTTTCGCTTGTGCAACAGGGAACCAGGGTTCCGATGGATGCAAACGGTCTCTTGAGGAACATCGGTGACGTGGATAAAGTGGCGCCCTTTCAGCGCTGGGCACGCGACCTGTATGAATTGCGGCAGCGCAATTTCCTGAGAGACGACCCGATGTTTCTCTATTGCATCCCGCCGGGCGGCCCGAGGCAATACCAGCTTCCGTACGGACTGCAGTTTGTCGAAGATCGAAATTTCCAACGCATTTTCGTCCTCATTGGCAGCGGCAATCGGAACTTTCGCATGATCAACACAGACGGCCGCGCCCTCACGGGTCAGCTGGCCGGCGATGCGGACAATCCCCTGTACTACGGGCGTTCGGTCGGTAAATGGGAAGCCGACACGTTCGTCATCCAGTCCGCCGGTTTCAATGAGAAATTCTGGTTTTCGAACGGCGGTCTTCCGCATACCGAGCGGCTTCGGATGACCGAACGGCTTTCGCGGCCGGACTTTGACACCTTGAAATACGAAGTTAATATTGATGATCCGGGCGCGTACACAAAACCCTGGTCGAGCAGCTGGACACTGCGTTGGGTTGCAGGAGAAGAGTTACCCATCTATTTTTGTGTGGAGAACAGACCATGAACGTAAGCTATCGCTTATTGCTGGCGGCGGCATTGATCTGCTCGCCGTTACTGGCAAAATCTCTATCGGCTCAGAACGGCGCTCCTGCCGCGGGTCGGGGACGCCGCGCCGTACCGCCGAAGCCGATCGAGCATTTGCCTGACGGCACGGTAAATCTAGGCATCTCTTTGCAGGAACGAGGACTCTGGCTCCCGCTGGATCGAACTGACCTTGGCCGCCGCTCCACACTGGCGCCCGTGGACACGATTCCTTTCCAACCCTGGGCGAAGGCTCTGTACGACGACCGGCAGATTCACGAACTGGAACCCCATACCCGGTGTAAAGCGTCAGGCGTCTCGCGCCAGTTCCAGACGCCTTATGGAGTCGACATCATACAGATGCCGGACCTGAACCGGATTTACATCTTTGATGTCGGCGGACCGCACACGTTTCGCATCATTTATATGGATGGCCGGGCGCATCCGAAGGATCTCCGGCCCAGCTTCTATGGTCACTCCGTCGGCCGGTGGGAAGGCGATACTCTGGTAGTCGAGACTGTAGGTTTCAGCGAGGACTTCTGGCTCGACAGGACCGGGCTGCCGCATACCGAAAAACTTCGGACGGTCGAGCGCTTCACGCGGACCGATTTCAATCTCATGAAGTACGAAGTGCTCATCGACGATCCCAACGTCTACACCAGGCCATGGAGCGGCGGTTTCAATTTCCGCTGGAGCAGCAACATCGAACTGTTTGAATACGTCTGTCAGGACAACAACACGGCGCCCGTTCTCATGATGAAGGGCGACGAACCCATAGTCCTGCAAAAGCCCTTCGTTCCGTGATCAGGCCAGAGCCGCGTCAGCCCTGTCATCGCGGTTAGTAATCATGGAGCGAACGAATTGCCGACCTTTGACGCCCGTTTCATTTCTGGAACGCAGCGCTCGTGTGTTTCCAGAAAGAACGGCGGTCGTGAGCCAGGAGACGCGGCTCACCTATCGCGAGTTTCTCGAACGGGCCCGGCGGATGGCAGCCGGTTTGGCTGCGATCGGGATCAACCCCGGCGATCGCGTTGCATTTCTCGCCATGAATGGCGAGCCGTTGCTGACGGCCCACTTTGGCGTCCCCATGAGCGGCGCGGTGCTCGTCGCGATGAACACGCGCCTGGCGCGAAGTGAGATTCTCTACATCCTCCGTGACGCCGAGGCGTCAGCACTGGTGGTGGATCCATCCTTACTTCCGAACTTACCGGAACTCCGAGGCCAGTGTCCCGAATTGCGAACGGTCATAGCGGCCGGAAGCGACCAGGACGGGTCCGGCGCGGACCTGTCTTACAGTGATCTGCTAGCAGGGGGCACCGATCGGAACTCCGCTTACAAGATAGGAGACGAGAACGCGTTGATTTCCCTGAACTACACCAGCGGAACGACCGGGCACCTGAAGGGAGTAATGTATACGCACCGCGGTTCCTATTTAAACGCGCTGGGCACAGTGATCGAAGTCGAATTGACCGGCGCGACCCGGTATCTCTGGACGCTTCCGATGTTCCATTGCAACGGCTGGTGTTATCCGTGGGCAGTTACAGCGGCCGCCGGCACGCATGTTTGCCTGGAACGGCCGATCCCGCCCGACGTGTTTCGCATCATTGAAACTGAAGGGATCACGCATCTTTGTGCTGCCCCCACGGTGCTGATCGACCTCGCCCATTACGCCGCCTCGAATCAGATTACGCTCTCCGCGAAGCTCACCATCATGACGGGTGGCGCGGCGCCGGCCCCACAGGTGATCCGCAATGTCGAGGCGATTGGAGCGAAGGTCATCCACCTTTACGGGCTGACCGAGACCTACGGTCCTTCCACTCTCTGCCAATGGCAGCCCGAATGGGACACTCTGCCGTTTGAAGAGCAGGCGGCTTTGAAGGCGCGGCAGGGCGTGGCTGATCTGATGGTGGAGCAGCGCGTCGTGCGCGAAGACATGACCGGCGTCGAGCCGAACGGCCAGGAGATCGGCGAACTCGTCATCCGCGGAAACGGTGTCATGAAAGGCTACTACCGGGATTCCGAGGCAACGGAGAGTGCATTCCGCGGAGGATGGTTCCATACAGGGGACCTCGCCGCGCTTCATCCCGATGGTTATGTCGAAGTCAAGGACCGCGCCAAGGACATCATCATCTCCGGTGGAGAAAACGTTTCGACACTGGAGGTCGAGCGCGTCATCTACACACATCCGGCGGTACTGGAAGTTGCCGTTGTCTCCAGTCCACACGAGCGCTTTGGCGAAGTACCGAAAGCCTTCGTGGTCCTTAAACCCAACGTGGATTTGACCGTCGAGACTGTGTATGCGCACTGCCGCGAGCGTCTGGCAGGGTTCAAGTGTCCCAGGCGGATCGAGTTTGTAGACGAGCTTCCGAAAACATCTACCGGGAAGATTCGGAAATACGTCCTGCGGAGCCGGGAATGGAAAACTCCTGGAGGAACGGATCATGGGGCTGCGGACGGTCGAACAATATAAAGCGAGTCTGCGTGATGGGCGCGTGGTGTATTTCCGCGGCGATCGCGTAGAAGACGTCACGAAACATCCGGTCATCGGCGTAGCCGTCAATCACGCTGCAATTGATTACGAAATCGCCCACCAGCCGGAACACCGCGCGCTGGCAGTGTATGAAGACCCGAGGACGGGTCAGGAGTACAGCAGGTACTTCAAGATTCCCGCCAATGCTGAGGATCTTCAAAAGCGAAGCGAATTGATCGAGACTTCGACTCGTCTCGGAGGCACTCTTGTCGTCCTGATCAAGGAGATCGGAACGGATTGCCTCTTCGCGCTCGATGTGATCGCGAAAGCTATGGAAGAAAAATTTGGAACCGGGTACCTCCCTCGCGTCCGTGCGATCCATGAACATTGCCGGAACAACGATCTGGCGATGGCGGTTGCGCAGACCGACGTGAAAGGCGACCGCAGCCGCGGCCCTTCCGAGCAGGCTCATCCCGATTATTACGTCCGCGTGGTGGACCGGAAGCCGGGCGGCATCGTTGTACGGGGCGCGAAAGTTCACACGTCCGTTACTCCCAACGCAAATGAACTATTCGTCATTCCGACCCGGAATCTGACTGAAGCCGATACGGATTACGCCGTGGCCTTTTGCATTCCGCTGAACACGCCTGGTCTTAAACAGATCGCGAGCCCTTATGGCTCGGGCCACACCAGTGCTTTCACTCACCCTATCAGTTCCCGGCATAAGATGATGGAGACGCTCACGATCTTTGATGACGTCTTCGTTCCGAAGGAACGAGTCTTCATGGATGGTGAGTGGCAGTTTGCCGGCCCGCTGGCCAGGACCTTCGTCGAGTTTCATCGCTTCACTGCGATTTCCTACAAACTTCCGCTGCTCGATCTGCTGGTTGGCAGCGCTCTCTTGGTCGCCGAGCAAAACGGCATCGAACGCGCCGGCCATGTCCGGGAAAAGCTCACATGGCTGATCAGCTACGCCGAGACTGTGCGCATGCTCACGAAAATGGCGGCTATCCACTGCACCATCGAAGACGGCGTCGCCATTCCGAACACTGCAGCAGTCAACATCGCCAAGCTCCACTTTGCTTCCAACTACCATCAGGCCCTGATGCATCTACAGGATCTTACCGGCGGCTTGCTGGTCACCGGACCTGGTGAGGAAGATCTGAAAAATCCGGAAACCGGTAAATATATTAATCACTACCTCGGGGGTGCCGGCGTGTCCGGGGAGCAGCGGTTACGCACAATCAACCTGATCTCAGACCTCACCACTGGTGAATTCGGCGGTTACCAGGCAGCGCTCGCGATCCACGCCGAGGGTTCGCTCGAGGCTGAAAAGCTCACTATTCTTCGGGAATACGATCGTGAACGCGCCAAAAGTTATGCGCGATGGATGGCAGGTGAATGACACACGGGTTATTAGCCGCGAATGACGCGAATTACACCAAATGGGCGCTTGAAGAATCCTTTTGATGCGCCCATTTGGTGTAATTCGCGTCATTCGCGGCTAATAACTCCGTATTGTGAAATCTCATGAACGGACTTCAACAGTTTTCCCTTGCGGGGAAAGTCGCCGTTGTGACTGGCAGCAGCCGCGGGATCGGGCGCGCCATTGCGGAGGGGATGGCGGGCGCGGGCGCTGCCGTGACGGTCAATGGGCGGAATCCGGAAACGACGCAGGCTGTTGCCGGCGCGATCGCTGCGGCCGGAGGCAAGAGCCTTGCGGTGCCTGCAGATGTCGGCAAGGTTGCGGACATCGACCGTCTGATAAAGAGCACTGTCGCAACATTTGGACGTCTCGACATCCTCGTCAACAGTGCCGGAATATCTCCGCACTACAAGCCCGCCGAGACGATGACCGAAGCCGAGTGGGACGAGGTCATCGCCGTCAACTTGAAAGGTGTCTTTCTGTGCTGCCAGGCAGCGGGGCGCGTGATGATTCCCGAAAAGTCAGGCCGGATCATCAACATCAGTTCGATCGGCGGGCAGGTTGCTCTTCCCCGGTTGGTTGCGTACTGCGCCGCGAAGGGCGGCATCGATCAACTGACGCGGGTGCTTGCCGTGGAATGGGCGCCGCATCACATTTTGGTCAACGCGATCTCACCCGGTTACATCGACACGGATTTGACCAAAGGCCTGCGTCAAAACCCAGCGCGCCGTGACGCGCTGCTTCGGCAGGTTCCCCTTGGACGTCTTGG
>QHXD01000863.1 GCA_003223895.1 Acidobacteriota bacterium | reverse complement strand
ATTGTCCGTTGCGCCTGTTCCTGTGTGCCAGGAGTCGAAGTGCGCCCCGATCATCACGAGTTCGTCCACCTTATCCGTCCCCGGAATTTCGGCTACGATGTTGAACGAGTTCAAGTCCTGGTCGTAGAACTTGTTCTCGATGTTCATTTCGAGACTGACCGGGACTTTCTTTTCGATCATCCGCCAGATGCGTCCGTAGTGCTCGATCGCCATGACAATCTGTGGCGGGACCGGCGGATCACTGGCATTCCTGCTGCCACCGGCCTGTACAAAAACAGTGCCACCGCTGCGCTGGCCGGGTTCAATCGTGCTCACCCCACCTTCGCTCAGGAAAAACCTGAGCCGTCTGTCATTGAAGTTGGGGTTGTTATTGCCACCGCCGCCCCGCTGGCCGCGACCGCCGCCCCGCGGAGGCTGGACCGGCTGCGCCGACATGGCGACAAGTTCTTCCTCCGTGAACCGGTGACCGGGAGCTTCGAAAAGAGCGGAGACATCGCGCATCGGGGTCACCATGACGTACTTTCCGCGAAGCTGGCCGCGAAACGTATCGAAGTCCTGGTCGTTATTGATGATCGCCGCAACGACGTCGGCCGTCACGAGACCGTTGGTGCCGGGAGTCCATGCTTTCGGATACGCGATGAGCGGGAAACTGCTGGTGGAAATCACACGAGCAGAGAAATTCTCGTTCGACCAGCCCCGGCCAAAAGGTCCCCATGTTTCCAGGTTCACATTGACGAGTTCCCATTCCATTAATTTTTTCTTTGCCCACTCTGCTGCCGCCTTGATTTGCGGCGAACCAGTCAAACGCCCGCCGTAAACGTCGGTGAGGTAACTGAGGATGTCCATGACCTGGGATCGATTGAGTCCTTCGTCTTTGATCCTGTAGGTCGCGTCGAGATCGACCTTCTCCTGGATTTGCGCAGCAGTCGGGATCCCGAACAACAACGCGAGGATTACGGCGCTCAGTTTCACGGCTCTCATCGGATGTGCTCCCTGCCCGAGAATTTCAGTACCGAATTTCGGCGATTATACAAGAGTCAGAAGTTTACCGGCCCGCCTTCTTCGCGAGGGTCCCTGTAGAAATGTTCCTGGGCGACAGGTAACATGAAGACCTCGATACCCATGAGAGACATCGCAGGCAAAATCATCATCATTACCGGGGCCTCGAGCGGTATTGGGCGAGCTACGGCGCTTGCCCTGGCGCGGGAACCGGCGCAGCTTGTCCTGGTGGCTCGGCGCCACGACCGGCTGGCGGCACTGGAAGAAGAAATTCGAAAAGCGGGAGGTATCGCCACGTCGATGGTCCTGGATCTGAGGCAGAAAGACCAGGTCGAAACGATGATCCGTTCCACCCGCGATCGTTTCGGACGCATCGATGTTCTCATCAACAATGCGGGTTTTGGTTTCCTGGGTAGCGTCGAAAAGACACCGGCGGCTGTGGTTCGCGAGATATTCGATCTGAATTTTGAGGCGCCGCTGCTGGCTTCGCAGCTTGTGATTCCGATCATGAAGGCCCAGGGCGGCGGGCACATCATCAACGTGTCGTCGGTCGTGGGGAAACGCGGCTTTCCCCTGTCCGGCATTTACTGCGCCACCAAGTTCGCGCTGCAGGGAATCAGCGAAAGCCTGCGGCTTGAAGTTAAAGACTACGGCATCGACGTAAGCATCGTCAGTCCGGCCGCGACCAGATCCGAGTTCGGGGAGCATCTCAGGCATGGTGACGGGACGTACAAATTCCAGCCTACCGGCCCTGTTCAGTCCGCAGAGGACGTTGCCGCCGCTATAGTTGCCTGCATCAAAAAGCCGAAACTCGAGGTGTACCCGAGCCGCCTCAGCCGCCTGCTGGTCTGGGCAAATGCTCTCGTGCCAAGCCTGGTCGACAAGATCATCAGCAGGTACTTTCGCGATAGAATTCGCGCCGCCAAGCAGCACTCGTGAAACGTGTGGCGATTATTGGCGGCGGTCTGGCGGGTTTGACCTGCGCCTGGGCGCTAAAACAGCGCGGCATTGAGGCCGTGGTTTTCGAGGCTTCGTCAGCGCCAGGCGGACGTTCCATTGCCGGCACGGACTTTCTGCTCAGTCCGGAGTTATTCCGGAACACCTTCAAGGTGATCAGCGATCTTGGTCTGTCCGGCGAGATTCTCTCGATCGAGCCTCACGCGGGGCAGGTGTACAAAGGCCGGGTCTATCCGCATCGCGTAGCGTCGGCAAGAGGTCTGCTGAAGTTCAAGGGATTGAATCTCGCGGATAAGGCGCTCCTGGCGCGCATGGCGTATTTGCTGGCCCGTTACAACCCTCATCTGGATCTTCATCACCCCGAACGCGGTCTTCATCTGGACGACGAAACCGTCGCGGCATTCGTGAAGCGAGAACTCTCGCAGAATGTGCTCAACTATGTCGCAGGCCCACTGATCTCGACGTTGTTCTTCTACAGTTCCGAGGAAACTTCAAAGCTGCTTTACCTGATGCTCGCGAAGCACATGTACAACACCCGCCTGAGCACACTCCGGGGAGGCATCGGCCACATCGCGCGGCGGCTGTCGGAGGGCGTAACCGTCTTTTCAGGACAGCCTGTAGAGAACCTTTCCACTCTGGGCCAGGATTTTTCCGACCTCGTGATCGCGGTTCCTGGCGACAGGGTGCTGCAAATTGAAGGTGTCGGCGAGCAGCTTGGCGAAGAGGACAAGGAATTCTTTCGGGAATGCCGTTATCAGCGAGTTGTAACGCTCGTCGTGAGTACGGAGCGTCCCGTGGATGGGAAATGCTACGGGGTCTCGATTCCAAGAGTCGAGAACTTCACGGCTGCCACGATCTCATTTCACGACTACATCGATCCGTCACGAGCTCCGAAAGGACAGGGTTTACTGGCGGTCACTGGCGGTGGGGAGAATGTATCGGCGGAGCGGCTGACGGACGACCTGCAGAGGCTCTATCCCGTGAAGCCGCTATCCACAAAGACTTTCGAATGGTCCTCCGGCACACCGAAATTTCC
>QHXD01000860.1:2085-4228 GCA_003223895.1 Acidobacteriota bacterium | reverse complement strand
CGAAGTAGAACGCCTTGTCGCGGACCAACGGGCCACCCCATGTGCCGCCGTATTGCTGCCGCCTGAATGGAGGAACGTTCGAAGCCGGTGTTGCGACACCGTCGGTAATCTGAAAAACCGGTTTGTCGAAAGAGTCATCCCGCAGGAAGTAAAACGCGTTGCCATGGACGTCATTCCCGCCGGACTTGAGGATGACATTCACCGCGCCCGAACCGCTCCGGCCGAACTCTGCGGAGTAGCCCGTCGTCATCACCTGAAACTCCTGGATGGCTTCCAGGCCGAGCCGTGTTCGCGTGGCCGGTGAAATATTGGTACCGCCTGTCGTGGCTTCGTCGTTGAAATCGACGCCCTCCAGCCAGATGGTTTTATACGCCTCCTCCATGCCGAAGAAACTGATGGAGTCGGTGGCGCCGGTGCGGACTGAGCTCTGGTCCAGCACGACGCCTGGCGCCAGAAGTGACAGGTCCATGAAGTCGCGGGTCTTGAGGGGCAAGTCCCGAACGAGACGGTTTCCTATAACAGTCTGGAGGACAGCCTCGGACGTCTGGACCAGGGGCGCTCCTTCGTTGACCGTGATCGATTCGGAAAGTCCTCCGACCTCCATCCGAAAATCGAGCTTGATCCTGCCCTGGATCGGCAGAGCGACTCCGGAACGCATCATGGTGCGGAATCCCGGGTACTCCACAGTCACAACGTAGTCCGCCGGCGGCAACCCGGCGAATTGATACGAACCAAGCTTGTCTGTCTGGCCTTCGTAGCTGGTACCGGTACTCGGACTCGCAACCCGGACCGCTACGCCGCCCAGGACGGCGCCGGAGGCATCCGTCACGTCACCAAAGATCGATCCCGTCGTGGTCTGAGCGTTGACCAACGACACCACGGCCAGGATCAGCAGGATCGCCGACGACACTTTAGCGAAACTCATGGATTTATCTCCGTGGAGGAACGGAGAGGAATATAGCACATCAATCTGGACGCTGAGGGAAAGAAGCCAGAGCCAAGAAGCCAGAATGGGATTCCCTATTCTGGCTTCTTGGCTTCTGGCTTCTGGCTTCTTGGCTTCTTGGCTTCTGGCTTCTTTCCCTCAGCGCAGTTCGGTAGTCGTTCCGTTCAGGGTGAGAGTTTCCGCGCGAACCTCATTCTGGATTTGTTTGCTCGGATAGGCTACGACACTGACCGTTGCGCCCGGCTTCAGCATCTCTTCCACGAGGCCGCGGAAGTCCATACGCACGGGTGGAGCCAGGATGACATCCAATAACCTGTTATCGACCTGGAGCTTCAGCATGGCATATTTGCTTCTGTCGTAGATGGTTTGCTTGATCACGCCCGTGAGTTTCTGCTGCTTGGCCATATCGTATGCGGGCCAGTCTCGCTGGGTGCCGTACACAACGTTGGTGTCTGAATCTTTGGGTCCCGTCCACGGCGTGATCGCGCCCTCGAGCAGAGAGGTCAGGTTGCCTTCCATGCACCCGTACTCCATGACCTCGACATCCGGTGTGAGCACGAAGACTCTGTCGTTGCTGACCGGTCTCGTGTAGGTCTTGGAATCTTCAAGAACCCATTTGAACTGAATGTGCCCCATATCCGGCCGCTTGAAGGTCATGGTCAGTTTCGACTGGTCGCTCATCGGATGACCGATGGTGCCGAGTTTGGTGTAGCCATTGAAGTTCACAACTTCGATGACCAGCGTGTCCCCATCCCAATGGCCGCGCGAATCGCCGAACCATGTTGGTGGCCAATCCTTTCGATGGGGCAACCCCTCGGTATTGACCGCCTGGAACATGGTGCTCTGCTCGAACAGGAACGAGATGTACTCGTTGTTCTGAAGAATCTGCATGGGATGAGGCGTGAATGAACGTACCCACCCGAAGGGCATACAGCTTCCCGCATAGTCACCATTTTTTACCGGGTTGTAATTGTCCCACTGCGCCTGTCCCCAGGGCGTGAAGGGAAGCGGATTCGGCTCGCCTTTATTGCTGGTTCCATCCCGGTTTGTAAATGTCCTCGTAAGATCCTGAGCGCCCGGTCTGGCCCAAACTCCACTGAAATCGGGCTTGCCGTTCGGAAGGCGCGGCGTCGGACCTTTCAAGTCTGGCTTGGTTTTCAACGTCTGGGCAGCGGCAGGCGTAGGCGCCTGGAACAT
>QHXD01000860.1:0-2048 GCA_003223895.1 Acidobacteriota bacterium | reverse complement strand
TTTTCACGGACGATCTCCTTCCTAACTTGCCGAATCTATTCATCTGGTTGGTGAGTAATCGGTCGCGCTCATGAACACATTGTCCACCTGCACGTTCACCTGCATCTCGTTTCGAGTTTTGACCCAGTCCGGATCGGCCCCAAAGGCGGACCATGCGGCATCCCTGGCTGCGGCGTCCTTGTATGCAAGGATGTAGATCAGAGTGTTAGGCTTTGCGACGGGCTGCCAGTAGCCGATGATGGTCATGCCATGCTTCTTGAAGAGCGCGGTCGTGCGCTCGCGAAATCGCTTGTGCAATAGATCGATGGAGCTTCCTTCGCGCACGGTGTAGGTCCGCAGCTCGAAGCAGCGGGAATCCTTCGCCACGTTCTTAATGTCCGCCGGGAGATTCGGACCGCACGGCGGCGTGGGAGCCGGGGCGTTCTGCGCCGCGGCTACCCCGATGGTCAAACTGAGGATAATGACTGCAAGGCCGAACCCGGCGAGCGCAAGTCGTTTTTCCATTAATTGCCCCCTGAGTAGGGAGATCCTACACCAACACTGCCGCAAACGCGACGTTATGCTTACGCTGGCCATCACCGGGACAGACGGGCGAGGATTGCCGCGGCTGCGGCGTTTCTGCTGTCATGTGCCAGAACCTCATTGCAGATCTGGCGAGCTTCCTGGAAACGCGAGGCATTCAGCAGCGCCCACGCCAAGTCTGTACGAAGGTCATCGTCGGACGGAGAGAGCTCAACTGCCTTGCGGTAATCCTCCACGGCGCCTTCATAATCGGCAAGGTCATATCGAGCGCGTGCCATATTGCGCATAAGCCATGGCTCCCGCGGAAACCGCTTGGCCGTTCGTTTCCATAGGCTCAACGCTACTGCTTTATCTCCCAGATCCCACACGCGTTTTCCAATCTCGTAGCACTGAGTCGCGCTCGAACATTCTTGTACCGGAAGAGATTCAACAGGTCCTCGTACGTACCTTGACAGATTATTTGCGGAGGGTGTGAAGGTGGGGTCCGATGCCAGGGCGCGTTCATACAGCAATACACTTTCCGTTGTCTTGCCGATCTTTTCATAAAGAAGCGCGAGGTTATGAAGCGCGAATTTGTTTCCTGGATCGAGGCCTAGAACCAGGGCATAAAGTTCTTCCGCCTCGACGTCACGGCCTGATTGTTGCGCGGCCAGTCCGGCATTGAGATGATCCACGATTCTTTGTTGAACGGGCGCAACAACCGGAGAAGTCGCGAAAAAGCCAAGCAGGACGAGCGAACTCATCGTCAGAATGGAAACCTCGGGAACCGCCGGTCCACCTTCCGGGCTCCGCGGGATTCGTAGAAGCCACGTGCCGGCTGCAATCACCACGGCCAGCACGATCAATAGCACGAGAGCTGGCCCGGGTTGAGAAACCGCGCGCCATGCCCACGGAATGATGTTGCGGCCGGCGAACAGGTCCTGTAGCTGCACCCATACGGGAGAGGCAGCCGGCAGGAGGAGAAATGCGCGGCTCTCGTAAATATTCTGGCGGTTGTAAAACCACTCGTTCGTTGCGACATAGACGGCCACGCCAACAATCTGCACAAACACACCGAGCAGGACCATAGCCGCCATCGCGATCCGCCACCTCCTGATCCGTTCTTTGAATGCCATTTCGAAGGCGGGAAGTGCCAGCGGCATCAGCAGAAGGATGGCTGCGAGGACGTATCTTGGTCCGTACGCAATAGCGCCGTCCCAAACCGGTATGGAAGCGATCGTCAAAAAGTGAGCACCCGCCGCCAGCAAGAGACATTTTGTTTCCAGAGGCCAGCGCTTGAGACTCTGCTTCCAGACAAAGAGAATCGAAAGCATCACCGGCGCGAAGAGAAAGACGCTGAGCGCGGGGCTCACGAGATATGCGATCAGAGCCTTAGGTGTTTCAATCAGCGAAAAACGAAGAATTCCATTCCCCTCGCCATATCCGGTTTTGAAGATGTCGCCGTACTGAACGTAGTTGTACATCAGATACAAGACTATGGAGACTGCAGGTCCTGCGGCACTTCTAGCGACAGTGGAAAGCCATGA
>QHXD01000035.1:2879-13064 GCA_003223895.1 Acidobacteriota bacterium | reverse complement strand
TACGATCACGCCCAGTTCGGGCTGGACTGGCTCCAGTCCAAAGTTGCCTGGAACCGGCGAACCTCGCTGATTGTGGGGGCGGAGGGAACCATTCCTCCCTTGACGCCGGAAGCCCGAAAGAGACTCGACGCGAGGGCGGCTAAGCAAAAGGGACATGAATTCGACGGCCCGCAGAACCGGCCATTGGGCTCGCGCTGTCTGGCTCGGGAGAACGTGGGACCGCCCATCCTTCCCACCCGCTATAACAGCAATATGCAGATCGTACAGGGTCCCGGATACGTGGCCATTGAAGCCGAGGAGATCCACGACGTCCAATATCCACCAGTGGATGGGCAACTCGGTCGGCCATTGGGAGGGTAACACGCTGGTGGTTGACACCACCAACTTCACGGATCTGAATCCTTTCCCGGGAGCCCAGAACCTGCACGTGACTGAACGGATCACGCGCGCCGACGAAGACACGATTCTCTACCAATTCACGGTGGAAGATCCGGGGATGTGGACGAAGCCCTGGTCGGGAGAAGTGCCCGTCAAGAAGATCGCGGGGCCACTCTGGGAGTACGCCTGTCACGAGGGGAACTATGGGTTGGAGAACACCCTGCGTGGAGCTCGCGTGGCCGATGCGGAAGCCGCGAAAAAGACAGCAAAGTAACTCACACGGTTAAGGTTAAACACAAAGACACAAAGGGCACAAAGACACAAAGAAGGCCGCCATAAAACAATTCTTGATGGCGGCCTTCTTTGTGTCTTTGTGCCCTTTGTGTCTTTGTGTTTAACCTTAACCTTATCCCGACGCAGTAAACCACTTCCACCAGGATTCTTTGCGGGTTGTCATGCGTGCCAGACAAGCCTCAATACTGGATTCAAGCTGGTTCATCTCGATGGGTTTCAATAGAAAATCGAAGGCGCCAAGCTTGAATGCCTGACGCACGATTTCACGATCGGCAAAGGCGCTCATGAGGATCACACCGACATCTTTGTTGCGGCTCCTCAGCTCTCTGAGAGTTTCCATACCGCCCATAGCAGGCATGACCAGTTCGATTAAGACAATCGATATGGATGCATCGCGTTCCAGGATTTCCAAGGCCGTCTTTCCGCTCTGAGCTGTCAGGACCTTGTACCCGGAGCCGATCAAATACCTGGCGACGATGTCGACGACGTCACCTTCCTGATCAACGACGAGAACTGTGACATCAGTCGGCGCTGGAGTCGTCGTCGATCCATTGCCCAGGAACAGCTGGACGGTATCCGCCAGGCTTTCCGGACTCTCGTCGCTGAGCACGACGTTTTCGAATCCCATGCCGCGGGCTTTCTCGGCAAGATCATCGGAGTCCACCAGCACAATGATTTCGGGTGAAGGCTGCGCGGTACGAAAGGTCTCGATCAGGCGCAGCCATTCTCCTGGCATGCCGGCAATCACCAGGTCCGGACGCAACAGGCCAAACAGATACGCTGCCTCTTCTTCAGTTGTAGCGCGAGCCGCCGAGATGGGGAGCGCCCTGAAAAACGAGAATAGGGTCTCAGCCAAAGACTTGTTGGGGTGAACGATCAGAACAGTCTTCGGCTGCTTTGGATCTCGTGCAGCGTGTGTATCTCTGTATTCGTTTTGCATTCCCTTGCATGGAGACAAACGAAGTTACGTGTCAAGTTCTTGGACGATCAACACCAAGTAGTTTAAGTTTTGACACATTTTGAGCCGAGTAGCACCGAAATTCTCCGGTCGGCTCCACTTGGTTAAAAAGTGTTTGGCAGCACCAGCCGACACTTCGATAGAGTCACGACAGGTCTTCTGTCTTTTAGGTAAGAATGACAAGTTTGGCACGAATTGTGCTTAGACCAGACAGCGCTGGAGGACACGACGTGACGGTAATGGAACTGATTTCGGAGTTGAAAGCAACACGAGAACATTTCGATTGGAAGCTGGTCGGTAGCAAGCAACTCCTCCGCGGATTTCGGAGAGATGGCGAGAGTCGAATGTCTCTCGCCCCGATTCGAGCTCTATGTCTTGCCAGGAGCGGCCGGATATTCGAAGACGGTTCCCACGTCGATGCGGGTCAAACGATAGGACTTTCCCCCTCCGACTGTTCTGACATCATTGATGCTGCCGACAACCGTTTACAGGAAGGTTCCGACGCGTCGATGCCCCTGGATCCCTACAAGGAGTGGTTGCGGCGACAGCTCATCTTTGCTGTTGGACTCAACTCCTCGTCCAACCGGAACACTGTCTGGAACACCATCCTGACGAAAAGTCTCTTCCTGCTTTAAACCTGCGTCGGGTGAGCTACCGCCATTTCAGTTCCATTTTCGAGACAGCGCTGCCACCCGGTTGCGTACAGTGTAGCCGCGAATTGTTTCCAGTCAATGATTCATTACCACGATGAGCTGAGATCCACAGCCGGCCGGTCTTACCTGCCCGCTGCATCACGCAATGTTTGCGCAATGGCCAATGTCGCCCAGCTGGTGCCCGCCGATGAGATCCATTGATGTCTGCCGAATGGAAAGCCGCTTTCGAAGTACCGCTGCTGTGGAAAAGAGTGACTCTTCACGAGCCAGGCACCGTCCTGATACTGCGTCCCGAGCAGGAACGCCACGCCTTTGCGGTACAGCTTGTCCGTCGCGGGCATGCCCGCAATGTGCAGCGCATACAGGGAGAGTCCCGTCGCGTAGGCATCCGGCTCGGTGCGGCCGAACTGAGACCAACCGCCGTTTGCTTCCTGCCGGTCACGAATCTCTTTCATTGCGGCCCCCACACGATCTCGCGGCGCATCAGTCCACACGAGACCCATCAGGCGCATGCCCCGTTCTTCTGCTGACTTTGGATTCGCTGCAAGCAGCCATTGCCGGGTTCGCCGCAGGCTGTCGGTGATCTCGTTCTTGCGACCGGGCAGCGGATACGACTTCAAGCCGCCCGCGGCGATAGCGGTATGGCTGATGGTGCTGTATTCAGAGGGTGGGCGGTTGATGCCGTTGCCAAGCCATCTCCCATCCGGCATCTGTCGAGCGATGAGCCAATGGGTCATCGTTGCCGTCACGGCGTCTGGCGGATACCCTTCCGCGGCGAGCGCCAGCATCGCGTAGCCGGTAGTGAGCGCTTCGCCGCCAACGGCGGGATCCCCCAGCATCATCCGAGGCGAGCTGCTCTTGAAGAAGGTCAGCAGGTCATCGAGATTCTTGCGGGCGCGCACGAGATCCACATCGATGCCCTTCCGTTTGGCGGTTGCCGCAGCCAGCGCCGGCATGGCGTTGTGGTGACAGGAAATGCAGTTCGCCTTTTCGCGGAAGCCCGGAGCCGCGTCGAGTAGCCGCGCCACGCTCCTGGTCATCGAGATTCGCGGACCGACGATGCCTCCTTTTGCGGCGGGAGCAATTTCCTGCTGACGCGGACCATCGCCGCGTTTTGCGCCGTGCTGCTTGAGAACCTGGATCTTCGCCTCATCGCCTTTGTATATCGCCCAATCGAGCGGCGACTCACCTTCCGTCGTCCGCACGTTCGGATCGGCGCCGTGCTCGAGCAGCAGTTTCACTGTGCCGGCACCCGCTGCCTCTGAAGTGACGGCGGTCAGCAGGGGGGTCCTGCCATACTGGGCCGCGTTGCTCGCGTTCACGTCTGCCCCCGACTCCATCCAACGCGCAATCAGCGTCTCTGGTTGCCACGCGGCAGCAGTGATCAGCAGATCCGGGGCCGGCTTTAGTCCCTTCGAGAGCAAGTATTCCGTGGTCGGAAGATCGTAGCGTGCAAACCCTGCGCGGCGTGCCGCAGGGCTGAGCGCGTCAGGATCCAGGCCTCTCTCGACCAGATAACGAACGACGTCGACGTCCGCCGATCTCACGGCGAGCGCCAATGCCGTCGCGCCTCCCTGGTCCTGCGCGTGGATGTCGCCCCCTCGATCAAGGAGCAGCCGTAACACCTCTACCGTCCCCGGGTAACTGGCGGCCACGAGCAGCGCGGTCCGCCCTGTCTCCGACCGTGCGTTCACGTTGGCGCCGCGTGCCAGGAGAAGCCGAACCTTCTCCAGGTCGGGAATCGCCCACATCAGCGCCGTGGTCCCCGAAACACCTGCGCGATTCGGGTCGGCGCCGTCTTGGAGAAGAAGGTCCACCATTCGAGCGTTCGCGAACAATGTCGCGGCCATCAGGGCCGCGGTGCCATCGGCCCCCACGATGTTCGGGTTCACCCCACTCTCGAGCAAATGCGCGAGGTCGTCGACAGCTCCGCGGTGGATCGCGGCAAAGAGCGCTTCGCGAGAGCTATCGGTTTGAGCCGAGACCGCGCCCACGAGCAATACAACGAGCGACATTCGAAAGAAAATCATGGTTGGCCTCATTTTCGCGGAGCATACAGTTTTTTTGCGTTTCGCGGACATCTTATTTAATCATGCTCATGTTAAGTCCAGGAGAAAACGATGGCGGTAATCAAGATTACGGACATCGCCTATGGGCGGCTACGGGCACCGGATCTCGACGTGATGGAAGAGTTTCTGACGCATTTCGGATTGGTCAAGGTCGAGCGCACCAACAACGTACTTTACATGCGCGGATCGGGCGCCGCCCATCACATCCACATCACGGAAAAAGGCGACCCGAAGTTTGTCGGCGCGGCGTTTTACGCTCGGAATTTCGATGACTTGAAGAAGCTCACCCGGCTTCCCGGCGCGTCAGGAATCGAAACCATGGATGAACCTGGCGGCGGCAAGCGGGTTCGGCTGAAGGAGCCCAACGGTTTTCAGATCGAGGTCGTTCACGGGATCAGGAATCTGAAGCAACTGAACGTCAAGCGCGATCCGACCAACTCCGGCGAGGAACCGCTACGCCGCGCCGGTAAATTGATGCGGCCGTCGAAGGGGCCGACGGCGGTCAAAAAGATCGGCCATTGCGTGATGGCCTCACCGAAGGTCAAAGAAACCGTTCGGTGGTTTCGTGACACGCTTGGGCTCATTCGGTCCCATGACCTCTACGTCGGCACCAGGAACAACGTCATCGGATCGTTCAACCGGGCCGACCGCGGCAATATCTATGTCGACCATCACGTGTTTTTCTGCATGAACCAGGGCCCGGTGGCTGGCCTCAACCATTTCTCGTTTGAGGTTCCGGACATCGACGCCGTGTTCGTCGACCACCAGTACTTGACCGGGTTGAACAAGTACGAGCATATGTGGGGCGTCGGCCGGCACCTGCTGGGCAGCCAGGTTTACGACTATTGGGCGGACCCATGGGGACGCGTGCACGAGCACTGGGCCGATAGCGACCGCTTGAACGTGAAAAGCGGCTCGCATTTCTGGACTCCCGAAGAGGGGTTGGTCTCGCAATGGGGCGAGCCGCCGCCGGAAAAGCTAATGCACCGCGTCTGCCCGTAAGCGGCGCCTTTTTATTAATTGCTTGTGCGGCCGGGTGCGACGTTTCTGTAGACTTTCCCGCCTTTCATGACGAAGACAACGCGCCGGAAGGCCGTAACGTCGTCGAGAGGATTGCCATCCACCGCGATGATGTCGGCTTCCATACTGGGGGCGAGTGTTCCGATCTTATCCTGCATCCGGATCGATTCCGCTGCCCGAGAAGTTGCAGAAATGATTGCTTCCATCGGTGGTTGACCGCCGTCCCTGATCCGATAGATGAACTCCTCAAAGTTTCTTCCGAGCCCTCCTGCTCCGACGTCGGTACCGAAAACCATTTTGATTTTGCGGTTCATAGCGCGCTTGAACGTGTCGATCCCGATCGGGATGCCCTTCTGCATGTATTCGAATCCTTCTTCGTTGAAATTTCCTATGCCCAGAAATTTCTCTTTGTTCTCGATGTAATTGTGAAGCAAGAGCCCGAAATTGGGATCATAGTAGGTTCCGTGTTGCGCCATCAGGTCTAATACCTCATCGGTCAGCCGGTATCCATGCTCGACTGACGTGCAACCGGCGAGGACCGCAGCCCTGGCTCCCTCGGGACCCTGAGCGTGAACGATGGCGCGCTTACCCAAAGATCTCGCCTCGCCGCAAGCAGCATCGACTTGTGCCTGCGTCAAGATGGGACCGCCCCCTTCGCGGATACTTTTCGTCGCAAAGATTTTGATCAAGTCTGCTCCATCAGCCACGACCTGCCGGACGAACGCGCGAATTTGTTCGGGAGTCCCAGTCGTTTCATTTACAGGCCGCAATGAAGTGAGCAACCGTGGACCTGGAATTGTTCCGCGTGCAATCGCATTCCGAAGGTCCCGGTCGCCTGGGGATCCGACGCTCTGCACGGTAGTGAACCCGGCCATCAGCACGTTGTACGCATTCTCGACGGCATAGAGCATGGTCTGTTCCGGCGTTTCGTCCCTGGAGAGGGCGGCATCATGGCTCTTCCCATTGGGATCGAAATGAGCATCGATGTGGACATGCGTATCGATCCATCCAGGCATGACGGTCAATCCTTTCAGATCGTACGTCGTGCCTTGAGCGGCTGGGTCGATCCTGGTGATACGCGTTCCCTGGACGACGATACTCACATTGCGGGTAACCCCACCTTTGCCATCGAGTAACGTCGTTGCCCGGATTACAGTAGGCCGCTCTTGCGCTCGAGCCACTTCAGGCAATATCAAGCCGGCGACCAGAAGAATCCACAATCCTGATTTCGCAACCATATGTTTATCCTCACTTGTCCATTTGCCCGCGACGACTTTACCGCATTCCATCAGAAATCCGTTAAATCTGCATTTGTTTTAAAGCCTCAACGCTGGCACCATTTCTTCATATGACGAAATTGCCAATCGGGGTAATGCGAATCGATTTGCCGGAAGGAACCAGGGACTACGTCACCTGCATCGACAAGGGGCGATTGTTTACGGCCGAGGGAATCCTTTCAGAGTGGATCATTGGTGCTCTCCTTCGTCCGTTGGAACCAGGCGAAGCCATTACGCCCGGTAATTTCGCGGCGAACAGCGTGTTTGTTGACTTGATGCAGGGCGTGATCGCACGCCGCGGCCCCTGGGTATCGGATCTGATTGCGGACGCCCGGCGCCTGGGCGACGGGACGCTGTACGTCCTCGATCAGCGGACACGCGCCCCTCAAGGTCCAGTTCGTGAAGTCCCAACGGAGGATATCTTCGGTGAGTTTGACGTGAAGGACGGCCAGATTGTCCATGGCTCCTACCGCCCAAACCCAAAGCACTATTTATTTTCGCCAGACGGGTTCTTTCAACTGGGAGCGCAGTTGGAAGATTGTTTGTTGGAGGTGCTGGCCGCTATCTCCAACCCCGACGATGATTCCGAACTGGGCGGTTCGCAGAATTCGGTAAACTGACCAGCACATAGCCGGTGAACCAGAGAAGCATGCCCGGAGGTATGTCGCGTATCATCGATCAAGAATCCGGTCACAACAGTAGGAGTGTGAAACCAAAATGCCTCGGCGGTCATAGACCGGCGAGGCATTTTGAATCTGCAAGAACAGTCCTGCCGTCACGCTTTCGGGAAGAGCTTAGAGTAGCAGCGTGGGTGATACGCCTTGTCCCGAACCACCGTTCGTTCTTCTAAGGGGGCGATCCGAAGACAACAGGATTCGCACCAGACTTTGAAGTCCGGCTTTGAGATTTCGACTTTGGCTGCTTTCATGAAGACTCTCCTTCTTCTATCAATATCGAGTCGTAGTCCGGATCAGGTCTGTTAAATCTCAATATCTGTTGCGTCCGCCGCCACTATTCCGGCCACCGCCGTTGAAGTCTCTTCTCACCATAGGTTTCGCTTCGTTGACGGTCAGGGCGCGGCCGTCAAGCTGCGACCCATTCAATTGCGCGATCGCTTTGGCCGCATCTTCTTCGGACATCGTTACAAACCCAAAGCCTTTCGAGCGGCCTGTATCGCGATCAGTAATGATGCTCACAGCTTCCACGGCGCCACAGTGCGCAAAGGCGTCAGTAATATCGTTCTCGGTCGTTTGGAAAGAAAGGTTTCCAACAAACAATTTTTTGGACAATTTGATTCACCTAACTTGTAAGGAAACTTCCGGGACTTTGCGGTAAGGATTAAGAACAATCGATAACCGGTCAGGATCAGGAGGCTGCCGAACAGTTGAAATTTGGCGACTTGAGTATCGCCGATCTAATAATACACTAAACGAGGCTCTTGTGGGGGAAGAACTTACAACAAACTCCAGAACATCGCCTCCCCGCGTCGACACTGGTAAAAGTAGCCCTCGCCCAGAGTGATCGTTCGTTTTCTGCCAGTCAGGACCGGTTCTACGGTGGCAGACTGGCTGCAAGCTTGCGATATTTGTTCGGCGGCGATGCACCAAAAATGAGCAAAGGCCCGGCGAAATGCCGAGCCACGTTTGATTCGAAGTGGGACCGACCGGGCTCAAACCGATGACCTCCTGCGTGTGAATTTGCGGAGCGGCCCTGTAGTATCAATGGTTTAATAAAGTTACTTTGGCCAAATCGTGAACAAACCAGGACAAATTGTGGCACCCACCCTGCGGAGGAAAAACCCATCAGGCCAGTCGTTCGAGCAGCTGATGCACTCGCTCACGTAGTTCAGCCGTCCACTCATGCCCGCCGCGGTAGCGAAAGACCTCGCTCCGTATCCCATGCGAACGCAGGAACAGCTCGTCGGCCTCAACTTTCGCTGACGTGTACCAATTATCGCTCTCGCCAGCCGCGATAAGGATTGATGGGAATCGGTCGGCGGGAGCCGCCTTAACATCGGGAGGCACGTCACCGCCAATAGCGATGATGCCCCGAGCCCTGTGGGCGCCCAGAACTGCGGCACGGTAGGCCATCGCGACGCCCTGCGAAAACCCCACGAAGATGACCGGTGGCGCAGGCGCGTCAGCAAGAAGCGCGTTGACGACGCGATTGACGTAGCCGAGGTTGTCCGCGATTGCCTGCTCGCGATCCTGACGCGTCATCCAACTCGCGACGACTTTCTCATGACCGCGCGAGTAGAAACGGTGCAGCCCTTGCACCGATACGAGGGTCCATCGTTCACTTCCGGGAACGAGTTCGAGTTCGGCGAGCATATCCTCTGCACTTTGCGCGTAGCCGTGGAATCCAACCAGTAAACGCAAAGAAAAAGATGAAATGGTTGCGTCCCTGATCAGGGCGAGGCCGTGAGTGGATGTCTCGACCGAGATAGTTCTCACACCGCTATTTGATCGCGGCGGGCACAGTCCGCGCAAGCTGTACTTCTTCGGCGGGCCGAAGACTTCATCGGATTCCTCCCGGAACAGGTAGGATCCGGTACGGGATGAGCCGCCCTTTGTTTTGCGGCAATCCAATCGAAGAGAGTGATCACAACCCGCAATATCTCTACAATAGAACGAATGGATATTTCTAAAGAGGATGCCGTTGCCCATCTTGCTAAATGGCATGAGGCAGACACTACAGTCCGCGCGGTTTACACGACCGCTACTGGAAATTCTTCGAATCGTTGGGGAAATATCGGACCTTTCCCCGGCAGCAATCAAAATTGCGGGCAGCGGATCTGCAATGCTGCTC
Source organism: Acidobacteriota bacterium (assembly GCA_003223895.1). Lineage (GTDB taxonomy): Bacteria > Acidobacteriota > Terriglobia > 20CM-2-55-15 > 20CM-2-55-15 > 20CM-2-55-15. The sequence goes on along the minus strand of QHXD01000035.1, from coordinate 3,607 downwards.
TACTTTCGGGCAACGTCTTCGTTCGACTACAAAGATGCTCGCCAAGTTCCCACTGAAGCCAACAAGGATCGGGTAAATAAGTACCCCACGGTCATCGACATCAAGTTTGGCAACGGCGACCGTGTCGTAATTGCGGAGTATTTCAGCGGATAACTTCCGTTTGTTCCTTTCAACGGCCTTTTATATCGCTGGGCTTTGCGCCGAGCGTGATCTTGCCGGACGGCACAACACCGGTGGCCTTGGATCCGGGCGCGCTGGACGTTATCAGACCGTGTTCAGGGTTCTCAACCCCGGCGCAGCACGCGCTGGCTGCGCTGTGTTCGTCATGGGTGCCCGGCCGAGTAGCATTCGTACACGCATCGCCCATGCCGCATGTCCACAGGACCCTGAGGTAGTTATCACTCATAATCTGTTAGTCATTGTCAGACTCCTCTTCTGTCTTTTGTCCCTGTTGAGGATACTTGAGCCACCGAAGCTCCCAACCTCTGCAAGGCGAGAGCAATCATCTCCCGTGTATCCGGATCGTCCTCAACGAGCAAGACTCGCAAGCCTTGAAGTGGCTTCGCCATCGCAGTCTTACCCCCATTGCGTCACTCTTGCTGCCTCCGATTCGCGCGCCGTGGCCGCAATGGCCACCACTGCAATTTTTATCAGTCGCTCACGAGAGCCATCGATAAGGGCTTGCTCTACCCCGCCAGTGACTTCGTCAATAGCCAGGCAACGCTCCG
>QHXD01000035.1:0-2803 GCA_003223895.1 Acidobacteriota bacterium | reverse complement strand
CTCGAGTAATCCAACGCGTAATCGTGCGCGAGTGGCTCTGAAATTCCCTGACAATAGAGAACGGCTTCGCCACTGAATCCAAGCAGGGCAGCGCTGAAGTCTGGATCTCCGCTGTTCATAAATGGATCTCCTGAACGATGGTTCATTGCGAAAGTCTTGAGTGACACCGCGGGTGATAACTCTTACCGCTAAGCGCAATCCGTTCTTCGTGCGGCGCAATGCGGATGCAGCACTGCTCACACCAGACTTTAAACTCTGCGACTTTGATTTCGACCTTCTCGACCTTCACTCTCTTCGCCGTCCTCACTGCTTTCACGGCCTTCACTACTTTCACTGCCTCTTCTTCCTTCATTAGCTTTATCACTTTCCCTGCGTACCTGCACGACTATAGGTACCGTCCTGGACCGCCGCTGCAGACAAATCAGTCCACTAGCCGTAATGCAGCAAGAAGTATCCAATGACCGCTACGTTATGTCTCGAGGGTGGCGTCGCTATTGCCCATAATTCCACCTTTCGCCAGTTCCGGCGATCAACTTGATGCGTCTCGTACTGTTCCGACCGTCGCTGCCGGCGGTGCTGAATCTTCTTTACGTCCATGTTTCCTCAAGCTTGAATAACGGGGATAATTCCCCAGCGCACCTGATGATTTTGCCGATAGGGCGAATTTAGAGTTGTATAGAATTGCACAGAATTGGACTCGGCAAAGCCCCAGTCGGTAACTCGAAAATCGATTTGCCCGAATCGGCGGGCCGCAGACGTTGTTACGTGCGTAAGTCAGAATTAGTCAGAATTCACCGGATGCCGGTGAATTGGTGAATTGAGAATGAAACCGGAGCTTCTTCGCAGTCAGTGGGTTACGGGAATGGGACCGACCGGTCTCGAACCGATGACCTCCTGCGTGTGAAGCAGGCGCTCTTCCAACTGAGCTACGATCCCGTCACAGATTGGCAATTTATATCACGAACCGTTCATCCTGGTTAGAAATGTGACCGATGGCGCGCGGCTCCGCGGTTGTTCCCTTTCTGAGGTTATTTCAGGAGCTTCAGGAATAGGACATCAATCCGGACCTTGTTGAAGCGATGGAGCGGAGGATCGCGCTGGGTTTTCCCATCGGAAAAATGCCCTCTATGACGGACAAAAAATACATCGAGTGGGCTCTGCGAGTAATACATTGTGGATGGCCGTTCACATCCGACTTGTTCGGAGGGGGTCGTGTCGTGACAAAGTCAATTAAAAAAATCCTTTGGAACCCACGCCTGGCATGAGGTTGAGCATTGTTCGATCGCATACACCCGCTCCGGGAGGCTGCTTTTCCTACATCTGGAATCTCGCATGCAATTTAATTGAGCAATTAGGGAAAGACGAGCTTGAAAGCGGTTTTGAGGTGGGCTCGGCAGGAATAGAGAACCCCCGTCGGTTCGTGGGGAACAAGACGGGGGCTGTGTCACCGCATGCGATTGCTCACATGAAGCCTCACACGCCTATTGTGAGCCGCATGGCAGATAAAAACAAGGCTTAGGACGAGCGCATTATTCCGTCGGTATGGATTCGCGGAACGCTCAAATCATGCCTGGGCTATAAGTGATTTCGCCAGAGGTGGCTTTCCTCCACGGTTCGATACTCCACCAGGAACACGAATCAGAAGTCCTGATTGGTACCCCGCTCTGAGGCTCTCGCATCAACCCGACTCAATTCGACCCGCTGGAGGCGGGCTGATCATGAAGGGAAAACTCATAGAGCTGGCAGTCATTCCAGTGACCGCCCTTGGTGTGCTTGTTTCAACTCCACCTGTCGGCGCCAGGAAGGCCAACGACTCCTTCAACGGGTTGCTCCGTACACAGGATTTCTACAAAGGAAGGAGTCATCAACCGTGGACTGTCTAGACATCACTCAAACAGGTCGGAGATCGGCACTCCGCACCCGGCCAGCCATCAGCCCCGCTTTGCTTGCGCTGCCCGTCGCGTTTTTGATGCTGACGCTGTATTCACCCTCAGCGTGGGCCCAGGTGACCATCACTGCAGGAGACATTGTCGTTGTGGATGCAAACGCTTCCACAGGTGGCAACGGTGCGGTCATCCGAATAGACCCCACGACCGGAGCTCAAACTATCATCTCCGATGGTCAGCTTTTCCGCGAACCTGTCGGCATAGCCATCGAGGCCGGTGGCACGATTGTCGTTACTGATCGAGTTGTGCCGGCGGTCATTCGTGTGGATCCCAGACTGCCGAATGGCTCCAATCAAACTAAAGTCAATACAACGACACCCTTCATCGATCCTTTCGGCATTACCATCGGCGCCGGGGGCATCATCTACATTACTGATACCGGTTGTGTAGCTCACGCTACAAACTGCCCGACTGGTACCGACAATGCCAAGGTCTTTAGCGTAAATCCCGCGACGGGCGCCGTAACGCTTGTCTCCTCGGGCGAGTTCTTAAGAAATCCTTTTGGTATAGAGGCGGAAGGGGCCGGCACCCTCGTCGTGACCGACTCGAGCTCCGCCCATTCCGCCGTCCCTACGTCAACCACTAACGGCGGTATCATCCGGATAGCCCCTGCAACAGGCGTCCAAACTGTGGTTCATGCGGGTACTGCGGGGGCCGATGGTTGCCCCTTCGGAATTACTGTCGATCCGTTCACGGGGGACATCTTTAACTCCATCTTTGATTCCGGGGCATTGCCAACATTCGCATGCTCCCCCGGGGCGCTCTGGAAGGCCAACCCGGTGAGTGGTGCAAATACTGATTTTTCCCCCCATACTTCGATAGCTTGGCTGGAACCGTTTGGCATGAAGGTGGACACC
>QHXD01000858.1 GCA_003223895.1 Acidobacteriota bacterium | reverse complement strand
CCTGTATGAGGCTGCCGGAAGACGCGTCGCTCAACCAGTCGGGATCCGACTCATGAGGGCCGAACCATCCTTCGGCCTCGCGTTTCGCTCGCTCGAGTTCCAATGGCAGGGCGGGATTGGGCGGCTTAGGCGCGGCCGCCTGCTGAAGCTGCGCGAGCATCTGTTGCGGCTGCTTCATATCCAGGGTCGAAATAGGCGAGCCGCAGTGCGTGCACGCGGAAGCGGTTGCCAGATCGATCGGCCCGCCACAGTTGGAGCAGTTCACGGTCTGAATGTTCTTGCGCAGCTCCTGGATCTCCTTCGGAGAAAGCTGACGGACGAAATTCTTTTCTTTCAGGAAATCGAAGAAGCCGATGAACTTGCCGTGATCTTTTGGGCAGCGCCAGTAACTGAATTTCGTGTTTCGCTGCAAATCGTGAGTGAGGACGAGGTGAGCCGGACATCGCGGGCACTGGAACGTTTGCGGCATCGGCCGTGCAGACTGCGAGTTTTCACCAATGAACTTCATCAGTTTGAGCGTCGAACCGGGTGAGAGCTGCAGGCTTTCGTACTTGTCGAACCAGAAAGCCTGACATGTCGTGCAGACATCGATGACGACAGACTCCCCCTGATGGCTGTCCAGCGTCATGCTGGTCAGTTCGGTGGTGCAGCCCGGGCACTTCATCTACGGTTAGTATGTCTGATTGTAGCGGCTGTTAACCACAAAGACACAAAGGCACAAAGAAATTCGGCAACTAGGGGTCAGACCCCTAGTTGCCGAATTTCTTTGTGCCTTTGTGTCTTTGTGGTTACTTGAATACCACACCGTGAGGTCGAGCCGGCCCTGTCCGAAATGCCGTGTTGAAGTCCAGCCGGAATCGCGGATCGAGTTGCAGGTTGTTGCGCTGGACTCGGGCGACGTGCACTTTGTGGTCGCCCTCGGCATGTACTTTGCCGAATGAATCCTCATTGAGGAAGTAGTCGCTGATCACAAGGCGGCGTTCATCCTCCGTGAGCCGCAGATAGTGAGGTCCGGACCCGGCGCCCAGGTCAAGAACTCGCAGCAGTCTGGGATGGGCAGGCTGCGACGTATCCAGCATGGCCACCTTGCCTGCCTGATTCATGGTGATGAACAGACGCATCCCGTCGTGCGTCATCCGCATGAGCTGGGGCCAGCCGCCTTTCTGAATTGAGCCGAAATCGAAGACTGCTGTTGCTGTGCCCGCGTAGGGGTCGATCAGGTATAGCTGGTCATCCAGCATGCCGGCCGTGTAGCCGCGTCCTCGAGAATCTCCAGGAATCAAACGCACATCGATGGTGCCGCCCGCGTTGGGGATCTGGATAGTCCGCAGAATTGTTCGCCGCCGCAGGTTCCACACTCGAATGCTGCCTCTGAGGTCCAGGCCGCCTGGCATGACGTGCAGGGTCGTGGACGGACAAATGAAATCGCTGGTGACCATCAGGTTGAGTTCCGGCCGTACGGAAATGCCGTGAGGATTGAAGCCGTCGTCCGGCGGATTCGCCGGATGTTCCGCGATCAGCTCCAGTTTGTCATTGAACTCGGCGACCCGGCCGGGAGCATGGCCGGCCGGGCCACCCATCATCGTCACCAGGAACCCTCCATCCGGGAGAGCCTGAAACTCGTCCGTAATGGGTTGGCGGACGAGAGAAATCTCGGCCTGTTCGGATTCGAAACGTCAAAGAAGAAGATCTCGTTCTGGCCTTTTAAAACGCTGAGCAATCCGCCGGCCGCCAACACGTTTCCATCAGCGGAGAGCCCGACGTGATGCGGTTCGTTGCCGCTTGCGCCGGGGTTGGGAAGCGGAAACGTCGTGATGACATCGCCGTAATGTTTCGAATGCTGGTCGAAGTTGATCACCGCAAGAAAGTCGGCATTGGCCCGCGCCTGGTCTCCGGCCCAGACGAACAGGTGTTGCTCTTTATCTTCATCGTGAGCGGCAGTCACCTCGCGAAATAGCGGGCTCGACAGCAGAATAGCGGCGCTCGAGATCAATACGGCGGCTATGTACACTTTGCGCATACGATTCTTTCTCCTCTCAGTTACCAGTGCCAGATCTGGTCGTGCTGGTCGAAAACCTCCGCCACGTCGGAGCGGCGAATGACTTTGGGACCGGTGATGCATCGACTGGTGGAAATGCCGCGTTCGTCGAGATCGTCCTGGACGACATAGACTTCAACGCCCTTCTCCTTCAGCCTGGCGATATCGTCGTTGGGGTTGGCAGGGTGTTTGATGGATACGTTGCCGATGGTCACGGTTGGGCATTCCTGCCTCACCATGTAGTTCACGGCATTGCCACGAATCAAAACCGAAAGATCCGCTCCCGCATTCTTCAATGCGCGGCTGATCCACAAGATGGTGTCATCCTGTTCTTCCAGCGTCCCGCGATAGGCGGTTTCCACGACATTTAATATCTTCATGCGTCTCTCCTATCTGGTCGGGATGACCAGCGTGTTTGTGGATTCCGTGGCCATCTTGAAGAAGTCCGCGGGGCTGCCACGCTTGACGCCATCGACGACATTGACGGCCCCGCGCTCATCGACACACAATCCGCAGTTGATCCATGTCAGTTGCGGGCTGCCCTTGCCGATTTCCAGGAGGCTGCGGACGAATTCCTTGGTCGTTGGATGCTCTTCCTGCTCTACCGTCGTTCCTTTCACCGGATTGGCATGCGGCGCCTGGTCCTTCATCGCCAGGTTGACCGCGCCTTCGTAGGCGAAGACATTGACGTGGATGCCTTTCTTCAACGCGGCCGAAACGATTCGGAGCGCGGTGGTCGTCGAAGCTTTTTCATAAGGCGGATCCATGATTGCGATTGTCAGTTTTTTCTCTGCCATGTCTGTTTCCTCACTTAATGCCAAATGGCCCTGGTGTTCTCCCGGAGGAGAAGGTCGACGAGCTGATCGATGGTGGCAGTCTTCACGTTGGCCTGGCATTCGTCGGATTGAATGCCGCGCTCCCGCAAGGAAAAATCGTCGGCCAGGACGGCGATTCCCGACTCGATTAACCGAGGCAGCTGTGATTTGCGCGCCTGCTTTCGCGTTGCAAGTACCGCGTTCTGAACAAGAAAGACAGTAACGTCGTTACCTCTTCTCTTCAGCGAAGTCGCGGTATCGGCCAGGAACGAGGTGTCGGGTGAATCAAACGGGTCCCGGGATTCAATAAATATGTAGTTCGGCACTAATCCTCCTTTTTGTTTGTTCTCCCCTCCTAAGTTAGGAGGGGTGGCTGCGCCATCAAAAAAATGCTGCGAAGCCACCTTTTAAAGGCGCAGTAAATATGTAGTTCGGCACTAATCCTCCTTTTGGCGAACGGAACGCGGGCTTTAGCCCGCGTTCTATGCCCTTATAAGTAAACGCGAGATTTTTTCGGTTTCGGGATCACGCGTTTTGGCTAAAATCCGCACAGGAAACCGAACAATGACTGAGCCAGGGAGCGTCGAAGTCACAAGTTTGTTGCACCGCTGGACGCTGGGAGATCGCAGCGCGCTCGAATCTCTGATGCCGCTGGTCTATGCGGAACTGCGCCGGCTGGCACGTCGGTCGATTGCCGCGGAGCAGCCCGGCCACACGCTGCAGACCACGGCGTTGGTCCACGAGGCATACCTGAAGCTGGTACGCCAGGACCGCGCGCAATGGAAAGACCGCGCGCACTTTCTCGGGGTGGCGGCTCAGATGATGCGCCGCATTCTGATCGATTACGCTCGTGCGGCGCGGACCGACAAGCGCCGCGTTATGGTCGGAGCGATTTCGCTGGACGACGCGCATCCGCGGGCGCCCGCGCGGCCCGTTGACTTCCTCGATTTGCACGAGGCTCTCGAAGAGTTGCAGGGTTT
>QHXD01000034.1 GCA_003223895.1 Acidobacteriota bacterium | reverse complement strand
ACGCTTGGCGGCTTTCTCGGTTTTGCGGGTGTCACGTCGCTAATGTTTTTTGTATACCGCTGGGCATTCTCAGCCAAGGCCCAGTTCGGGTGCGCGGTGATTGCGGCATTCCTCAACTGTTTATGCACACAGTCCGGCTACCGGCACGTGATTAGCAATTATTTGAGATGGTTTGGCTTCACGGTCGTTTCTGGGGATATGGATACGTTGATGATTTTAGGCCTCGCCATTGGCTCTCTTTCAGGAATGTTGGCATTATTTACGGTAGCTGGTTTCGAGTCGATTATTCAGTTCTTGAGGCGACATGACCCCGCATCAAGAACCGCCTAACCGGGCTTGCAGGCGTCCGCTTCGCGCGCTCGGTCTCCCGCGCTCGCGGCCGCTGAAGCCCAGAGCCGTTAGCCAGACAACGGCTTTGACGCCCGCCTGGTGAATCGCTATTCGCAGGTACTCCGTCGGCAACCATTTTCGGTCACTGGGGCGTTATCCCGACGATTCCCCTGCCAAAAGACAATCGAGGGGTTGGCGTCTTTACTGTAGCGGCGGTCGACTGTAGGCTGAGAGATTGTGAACCCATTCGACGCCGCTCTTTCGAAAACCACAGAATCTCTTGAGCATGTTGCGCAACTCAACGCGCGGTACCGCGCCGGCGAGGTACGCGTGTACGTGCCCGAGGCGCTGCGCGACACCGAGCGCACGCTGGAAGAATTGGTTAAACAGCACCTCACAGCCTCAAATGCAGCGCTGGAGGCGGCCTCACGCAGTTTGTTCTTCTCATTGCCGGTGGCCTTCGATCCAGCGGAGTCCGTCGGGCCGTATCTCGCAGTCATCGACCGCGACGCCGCCGGCCAGCCATACCGTTTTCTGGATATGGGCGCCCTCATCGCCACCAACGCCTTCGGCGAGAACGATCCGGCGGTTGTCCGAGCCGTCCTCGAGTCGCTGCCGTTCGTCTGGTCGCGATACGCGCATTCCGAATATCAGACCGTCCTGTCCCTGCGGTTCAAGGCCGAACTGAACCGGATCGCGCCGGTCGGGACGCCGCGGCACTTCATCGTCAACACAGGCGCCGAGGCGGTCGAAAATGCAATGAAGTCCGTCCTCATGAATCGCGTCATGAGGTCGCAGGACGCTGCCGGAGGCTTCATCGTGTCCTTCGAGGGCGCCTTCCATGGCCGCACTCTGGGCTGCCTGGCGGTCACGCATCGCAAGAAGGCGCGATTGGGCTTCCCGACGTTCGACTGGCCGCACATTCCCTTTCCGGTCGAGGAAGCCGGCTCGCCCAAGGAGACGGCGCGTCGCGAGGAGCGAAGCCTGAAACAGCTTTGGGATCTTCTGGTGTCGGGCCGGATGCCGCGCGCGGAAAAGAGCAAAGACACTTACCGGCGAGAGATGGACGCCATCGACGAGTTCCTGGCTCAGCCGGCCCACGAGGTGAACGCCCTGAACGTCTTCGTCGAAGCGCAGCGTGCGAACCTGACTCCCGACGTCGTCCAGCGGTCGCAGCGCGTTGCCGCCGTCCTCGTGGAGCCGATTCAGGGCGAAGGGGGCGTCCGTCTGGCGAGCGCGCGCTTCATGCGCAAGTTACGTCTTCTGACGCGAATCTACGACGTGCCGCTCGTTTTCGACGAAGTGCAGACCGGCTGGGGCATGACCGGCCGCCTGTGGGCGCACGAGCTGTTCGATCTTCCGTGCCCGCCCGACGTCGTCACCTGGGCCAAGAAGGCCCAGAACGGGATCCTTTTCGTCAGCGAAGAGCTGGCCACGTTCTTCCAGGAGGAGAAGAAGTTCAACACGACATGGGAGGGTGACTCGGTCGGAATGGTGCGGCTGCTCGCCCTGCTGGACAAGCTGGACCTCGATCAGGTGCAGCGCACGGGCCAGCGGGCGAGAACCGGGCTCGAGGCGCTGGCGCGCGAGTACAGTCAGATCCTGAAGAACGTGCGAGGCGCGGGCGTCATGATGGGATTCGACGTCATGCGCGCGGACTGGCGCGACGCCTTGCGCGAACGCGCGTTCCGGCGTGGCCTGTTGCTCTTGCCTGCCGGCGACCGGGCTCTGCGTTTCTACCCGCGCTACGACACCGAGCCGTCCGCAATCGACGAGGCCCTCTCAATCCTTCGCCTGGCAGTTGAGGACCTCCTGGGCGGGCGCCTGGTCCCGGAACCCACCACGGCTTTGGAAACCCGCGTCGGCAGCCTGGCCATCCCGCTCGACACGGTCGAGATCGTGGATCTCACAGCCGCCTTCGAGACGCACAAGCTTCAGATCGGCGCCGTGGAGCGCGAGCGCTACGGCACGCTGGCGCAGTATCCCCCCGACGTCCTCCAGGCTGAACGACGGCCGCTGCTGCAATTGCCGCTCGAAACACTGGAAGCGACAGCCGCGAGCCCCCGCGCGATCGGAATTGCCCTGCGCGACCGCGTCTCCGCACGGCTCGTGGGCTACATCCTCGGCAGCGCGCTTGAAAACCATGATGAAGAAGGCGTCGCGGCCGATCCCCGTTTCGGCGAGAACAACACGTTTTACCTGCACGCGATGGCCACGTTGCCCACCGTGCAGAACTCCGTGGAACTGGAGAACCATCTATTGGAGTCGGTGCGGGGGCGGGCGACCGCAGCCGGGTTCGAGTTTCTGTCGACGCTCATCGAAGACCGGCTGCGAGACACCGGTCCGGCCTGGTTACAGAGTGCGGCCATTCTGTTACGGATCGACAATTACCTTGGCAGTGGCAGTCGTTTCGCGTACCTTCAGGCGGCGCTGCAACCGGCCGCAGAGCCCGAACCACCGGGCCCATAATTTCTGCTCCGGGGGCGCCATTTTTCGCAACGGGGATCTTGAAATTCTCAAAAGTGTCTTATGATGCTTGGGTGAGTACTTCTACAACCCGCGGTCACCGCAACAATTGGACTAACGGAGACGCCTTTACCGTCAGCGATGCCACCGAACTTTATGAAGTGGACCGCTGGGGCAAGGGATACTTCTCGATCTCGCCGGCCGGAAACCTGCTGGTCCATCCGACGAAAGACGTTTCGCGCTCGATCGACCTGAAACAGTTGACCGATCATCTGCTGCTGCGCGGCATCCAGCTGCCGGTGCTGATCCGGTTCCGCGACATCCTTCGCCACCGTGTTCAAGACATCCACAATGCCTTCCAGGCCGCCATTGCGCAGCACCAATACGAAGGACGTTATATCTGTGTCTATCCCATCAAAGTGAACCAGCAGCGCCAGGTTGTTGAAGAGGTGCTCAGCTTTGGCCGGGAATACGGCTTCGGCCTCGAGGCAGGCTCCAAGCCCGAACTGCTTGCCGTTGTTGCGCAGGCATATAACGACACGCCGATTATATGCAACGGTTTCAAGGATGCCGAGTTCATCGAAATGGCGATGCTGGGCCAGAAGATCGGCCGCCAGGTGATTCCAGTTGTCGAGAAGTACACCGAACTGGGTCTGATCTTGAAGTACGCCGAGAAGGTTGGTGTCCGGCCACAGATTGGAATGCGGGTCAAGCTGGCCACGCGGGGTGGCGGACGCTGGCAAGGGTCCGGCGGCTATCGCTCGAAATTCGGCCTTACCATCGGCGAGGTGCTTCGCGGGCTCGAAGAGCTGAAGGGCCTCGGGATGCAGGACTGCTTCAAGCTCCTCCATTTCCATTTGGGCAGCCAGATTCCGAATATCCGGACCGTCAAGGGCGCGCTGAACGAAGCAGCCCGCATCTACACGGAGCTGGTCAAGGCGGGGGCGGGACTCCAGTACCTGGACGTCGGTGGTGGCCTGGGGGTGGACTACGACGGCTCGCAAACGAACTTCGAGTCCAGCGTCAACTACACGCTCGAGGAGTATGCCAACGACGTCGTCTACCACATCCAAACAGTCTGCAACGACGCGGGTGTCAAGCATCCAACCATCATCTCGGAGAGCGGACGCGCCATCGTCGCATACCACAGCGCACTGATATTCAACGTTCTCGGCGTCTCGGCATTCCGCGAAGAGAAAGTCCCGGAGACGATCTCAGCGAGCGAGACAGAGCAACCGCTGATCGACATGCTCGAGACTTATCAGAATCTCTCGGTCCGCAATGCGGTCGAGGGCTACCACGATGCTCAGCAGGCGCTTGACATGGCGCTGAACCTGTTCAGCGGCGGCTACCTTCCCATCGACCAGCGCTGCCAGGCGGAGAATCTTTATTTTGCGATTTTGTTGAAGCTGAAGAAGCTCGTAGACCAGATGGACGACGTCCCGGAAGACCTCCAGGGTCTCGACGAAGTCATGGCGGACACGTACTTTTGCAATTTCTCGCTCTTCCAGTCGTGTCCCGACAGCTGGGCCATCAAGCAACTCTTCCCGGTGATGCCGATTCACCGGCTGAACGCGGCGCCCACACACCACGCCGTGCTGGGAGACATTACCTGCGACTCGGACGGGAAGGTCGACACCTTCATCGACCGCCGCGACGTGAAGAGGACCCTGCCGCTACACTCGATCAACGAAGACCCCTACTACCTCGGAATCTTCCTGATCGGCGCTTACCAGGAGATCCTGGGCGATCTGCATAATCTTCTCGGCGATACCCATGCCGTCCACGTCAGCCTTGACGACAACGGCAAGGTGGTGCTGGAAGCGGTGATCAAGGGTGATACCGTCCAGGAGGTTCTGGACTATGTCGAATTCGACGCGGCTGCACTATTGCGAAAGCTTCGCAGCGATGTAGAACTCGCCGTGCGCCAGGGCAACATCAGCTATCAGGAATCAGGACGGCTCCTGGAGTTCTACGAGGAAGGGCTGCATGGGTACACGTACCTGGAAGCTCCGAAAGAGCGATAATGTAGTCGCGGGCTTTAGCCCGCGTTCCGCTCAGGATTTGTCCGGCAGCGTAAAGAGCAATGCCATCGTTGCCCAGCAGGATGCAGCTTCCGAGACGAATTGATGCCAGCCGTTCGGGAAGCTTTCGAACGTGTGCGGCTGAACCGGTACGGCTCGTGACGGCGCGAACCACGACCCGTCGGCGAGTTGATTTCGCAACAACCATTCCACACCCTTCCGGTACGCGAGATCTGTTGTTGGCACGTTCCCCGAGATATGCAGCGCGTAAAGGGCCTCGCCCGTAGCATAGGCGTCAGCCTGAACGCCCGGAAGCTGACTCCAACTTCCGTCCTGATTCTGAGCGGCCTTCAATGCTTTCACGAACGGCGCACGTTCAGAAGCGGACGCGCCTGCATCAGCGAGTCCGTTAAGCTGCATCGATCGTTCTTCCAAAGAAAAGACTTTTGCCGAGAGCAGCCATCGTTTGGCGCGGCTCACCCGCTGCTCGAACTCCTCGCGGCGGCCGGGGATGGGATAGAGCTTGATGGAGCGCAGGGCCAGTGCCGTCGTTGTGAACGGACCATACTCGGTCGGCGGTCTATAGCTGTTGTTTCGAAATGAGCCGTCGGGAAACTGGTTAAGCGACATGTAATGGATATGCGCGTCGGTCAATGCATCTGCCGGAGAACCGGCCGCGGCCATGCCCATGAGTGTATAACCGAGTGTGTCCGAACCTCCCCCGATTGGCGACGCGCCGAGGCGATTAGGTTCAAGCACAGGCTCGTCGGTTGCGATGGCAAAGCCGAGTTCCTTTTTCGCCTGCTCTTCATTGACGACGAAGCCTTTTTTTCGTGCCAGGGCGACCGTCATTGCCGGAAGTGAATTGCTGTGACAGGAAACACAGTGACGGCTCTTCCAGCCGGGCTCGCCGCTCATTTCAATCATCGGAATGACTTTTTTCAGCGCCGCTTCAACAGACGGAGCGCCGCCCGCGGGTTTAGGCCATTCTTCTTTGACTTCTCTGGCGCCCGCCTTTACCAAAAGATCCAGAGTCGAAGCGATCCCCACGCGCGCGGCGAGTTGATATGCAGTATCGCCGCGATCATTTTTGGCGTTCGGATCGACGCCTTTCGACAGCAGCCATTCGACCATCCGATCGCGAGCCGGAGGCGGCTCCATCGAAAGCACGGCTTGCATCAGCAGAGTAAAGCCCTCGCGGTCGCGGGATTCGAGAGAAGCTCCGTGATCGAGCAGAAACTGGGAAAGCTCAGGCATTGCTCTCTTGGCCGCGTCGTTCAACACGCCTCCCAAGGTCGCTCCTATCGGTGATGACAGCGTGCCATTGGGACGGACTCCGTCGGCCGGCGCTCCTTTTTCTACAAGCAATCGCGCGCAGGCCTGACACCGGGCACCTATAGCCGCAGAGATCGCGGCGCCGGTTCGGTCGCCGGGTGCCACGCCGGTGCTGAGGAGAAACTGGATTGCTTCGAGATCCCCCACCGCGGCCGAACTCGTGAGCAGCCGGGGTTCGGGTTCGGCGCCCTTGCTCACAAGAAGTTTCAAAACGGGGGTCGATCCGAAGGTCGTGACGGCGACGCTCATTGGAGTCGCATTGTTTTTGCCTTTTGCTTTCACATCGGCGCCTGCATCCAGCAACACTCGCGTTTTCGCTAAATTGGTGGCGGCGTACATTAGTGCTGTGGAAGCAAGATCGTTTTTGGCATTCACATCGGCGCCGTGATCGATCAGCAGCGTCATCATTTTCATGTCGGATTCGATGACCGAATGCATCAAAGCCGTGGTGCCATTGTTGTCCACAGTGTTCACGTCGGCGCCCGAGCCAAGTAATTTCTGGACCTGCGCGTGGTCGCCGTTTCGGATCGCTACCAGCAATTCGGCTGAGCCGGCGGCATACAATGCGGTGCCAGCCGCGAATAGCGACATTAGCAGAACTAAACGACCCATTGCGGTTCTCCTTTGGGAGTGCATCCTCTTAATTATCTACTGCGGCTGTGCGCCGCGCTGGCCGCCGCCAGCTGCAGGCGGAGGGGCAACGGTCCAGGCGACGAGCTGGGCGCCGCCGCCCTGCGGACCTGCGGTCGCCAGCACGATGTACTGATTGCCCCGATGCATGTAGGTCATCGGCAGCGCCGTCTGCGGACCCGCGGGCAGTTTGGCTTGCCAGAGGTTCTCACCGGTCTTCTTGTCGTAGGCATGGAATATGGGCTGTCCGTCCGTACCTTCGCCCGCGAACAGGAAGTTCCTGGTGACGAGCAATCCGGCTTGCGAGGGGCTGCCCGTCGGCGGAATGTTGGTCAATCCCGCGGCAGCAAGATTCCTCGCGATGTTCGGAGGCGTGTCCCCATTGGGGATCTGCCAGGCCATAACACCTCTGTTCATATCGTAGGCCGTGATCCTTCCGTAAGGCGGCTTCATCAGCCGCAAGCCGTTCGGAAGCTGGGGACTCTCGCCGCCTAGCAGGTAATCAGAATCGCAACAGGCGCCATTCACGCCGGGCGTCGGAGTAGGAGTCGCGTTGGGGGTCAAAAGAACGACCCTTGGATTCGTTGCCGAACCCACATACACAAATCCCGTTTCGGGATCCGCAGCACCCGATTGCCAGTTCGCGCCGCCGTTGTAGCCAGGCACCTGGACCAGGCCCTTCGATCCACCGGGCCCGGTCGCTGCCGGAGGCGGTGTGAAGATTGGACCGATCTTATAGCCTTCGAGAAGCTGTAATGCCGTTTGTTTCAGCGCAGGAGTAAAGTCAATGATGTTATCCGGATTTACTCCCTGGAGGTCGAAAGCGGGCAGCTTGATCGGGAAGGGTTGCGTCGGAGACGTCCATTCTCCCTTGGCGTCGGTCTGCGGCACGGAACGCTCTTCAATCGGCCACACGGGCCGGCCGGTGACTCGATCGAACGCGTACGCGAATGCCTGCTTCGACAGTTGCACGACCGCCTTGACCGGCCTCCCATCAATATTGAGATCGACCAGGATCGGATGCGGCGGCATGTCGTAGTCCCAAATGTCATGATGAACGAGCTGGTAGTACCAGATCATCTTTCCAGTTCGGATATCCACGCAGGCGAGGCTGTCGGAGAACAGGTTGTTTCCCGGACGTGATCCACCATACGGGTCATTTGTTGCGGATTCGATGTTCAAATAAACGTACCCGAGCTCCGTGTCGACAGAGAAGGGACCCCAGACCCCGGCATTGCCCGAATATTCGGCGGACCCGTTCAGCCACGTTTCATAGCCTGGCTCGCCTTTGCGCGGGACCGTGTGGAAGACCCACTTCTTCTTGCCGGAGCGGACATCGAACGCCATAACGTCTCCCTTCACGTTCGATTTGTTCGAGCGGCTGCCCGGCAGCAATGCCGGACCGACAACGATCGTGTCGTGCGAGATCACAACGGGCGAACTGTTGCCGATCTTCCCGATCGGATCCCCTTTGTAATCGAGATCCAGTTCCTTGAAGAGATCCACAATTAAGCCAGGGGTCACAAACACGATACGTTCGTCGCCGCGGCCATCGGTCCAGTAGGAAACCCCACGGTGAACCTTCCGCGGCGCCTGAGTGAATCGCTCGCCCTCGCTGGGCCGGTATAACCACAGCGTTTCGCCGGTTCCCGCGTCGACCGCAATCACGTACCGGCGTTGATCCATGCTGAAGTAGAGAACGCCGTTGACCATGATCGGCGTCGTTTCGCTGCCGTTCAGGGGATTCGGCATCAGACTGTCCGATTTCCAGACCCAGGCGACTCTCATGTTCTTGATGTTGTCGCGATTGATCTGGTCTAGTGGCGAGTAGCGCGTGCTTGCTTCATCCCCTCCATACACGCGCCATTCTCCGTTTTTGGCGCCT
>QHXD01000033.1 GCA_003223895.1 Acidobacteriota bacterium | reverse complement strand
GGGGCTTTGGCTTCCGTCGTAATGCCAACCCCGGGCTCACGCCCGGGGCTACATTCTGCCGCCGCTCCGCGGCTGTGAAAACCCGTCTCGTCATACTTAGTCTCTCGTTCGGAATGGGCGATATCACTGCTGCAGGGGCCGTAGCCGAGGCCTGGCGCGAGAACACAGGTTGCGATGCGGTCATCATTGATGCCATCGAGTGGTTCCCGCTCTGGTTCAGGGCGATTTATGTGGCCCCTTATTGGCTCATGATTCGCTACTGTCCGTCTCTCTGGCGGAGACTCTTCGAAGCCAGGCTTCGGAATTTGCATCGTCACACGATATCTCCGGCACTGTTGGCGCTCGGAACGCGGAGGCTGCTGGATGTGATCGGCCGGCTCCGTCCGCAAAACATTTTGGCCGCTGAGGTCGGCGCCTGCGAGATCGCGTCTCTATATAAGCGAAGGATGGATGGAGCCGTTCGGATCGCAGCGATGATTCTCAATTTCGAAAGCGAACCTGCCTGGGTTCAGCCGGGTGTTGACATGTACCTGGTTCCCTCGGACAGGGTCGCCGCACAACTGCGGGAATGGGGAATGGACGAAACGCCGATCGAGGTCGTGGGCGTCCCAATTCGGAAGGACTTCCGAAACGCGGAGTCGAAAGCCACAGCGCGCGCTCGATGTGGACTATCGCCGGAACGTCCCATTGTTCTTCTGATGGCAGGCGGGATGGGACCTGCCCGTCTCGACACCGCGATCAAAGAACTGGATCGACGGACCAGCATTCCCGTTCAGGCCATTGCGATTGCGGGACATGACCACGCATTGCTGGCCAGGCTTCGCAAATTACAGCCGGCTCGACTGGACCTTCGCACTATCGGGTGGACCGAAGACGTCAGCCTCTACATGGCGGCGGCCGATGTGTTGATCACGAAGCCCGGTGCGCTGACGTTGAGAGAAGCGCTTTCGATGAGCCTGCCCACAATCGCATTCGATCCTTTACCCGGACTCGAAGAAGAGAGCGCGCGCGAATGGGTCCGGCGGGGTGCCGGATGGTTGGCACGCAATCCTGCCGAAGCGGCTGCGATGGCCGAGGCGGTCTTGCGCGGCGAGCTGCAACCATCATCGACCGGCTCCGCCGATTCCGCGAGCGAGATGATCGTCCAGTTGCTCGAGGTAAATTGTGTTTAACCGGATTTTCAGAGCGGCCGACTACTGGTCCACCCGCAACATTCCGCGAATGACGAAACTTGCTCCGGTTGTGCCTTCGGCGATTCTGAGGGCCAGGGCGCGTGCGGCGTTCAAGGATCTCATGATCTGGACGGCAAGCCGATCCGACTATTACCAGAAGCGGTTCGCTGAAGCTCATATCGATCCGGCATGGGTCGGAAAGATCGAACATTTGGGCGACTTCTATACCTGGCCCGAAGACGTCCAAGACGACCCCCTGCAATTTCTGTGCAGGGCTCCCGGTCTTGTCTGCGAAACCAGCGGCACGACGGGACGTCCGAAGCGCACCTATTTCTCGTACGAAGAAATCGATTGGCTGGCGCGATACGAAGCCTGCGCTCTCTACTATTGCGGTATCCGTTCCGGCGACAGGGTTCTCTGCACATTCGATCAAGGGTTCTGGGTTACCGGTCCGATGACCGAAGCCACACTGCGTCACCTGAATGTGTTTGGCTCGGTAGTGGGAAAGGTTCCGGCGGATGAGGCTTACCGCCGCATCCAAGACGACCGGTATACGGTTCTGCTGGCCGATCCGACCTGGCTTCTCACACTAACCGATGTTGCGAGCAGTGCCGGTAACATTCCGAAATTGAAATTCATCATGTGCGGAGGCGATCGGCTGCCGGAGCGGACTCGCACTTATGCACAGGAGGTGTGGCGCTGCCCGGTGCTTCAAGGTTACGGCACGACTGAGACCTGCGGTTTTATCGGCGGTGAATGTCTCGAGCGCAACGGTCTCCACCTGGACGAATTCAATCTGATCGTGGAAATCGTGGATCGCGACTCCGAAGGTTTCGGCGAAATTGTGGTGACGACGCTCTCACGCCGCGTTATGCCCCTCATTCGCTACCGTACTCGCGATGTCGCCCGGCTGGTCGAGGGCCTTTGCCGTTGCGGCTCCACGATCCAGCGCATTTCGCCGCTGAAGGCGCGCCGCGATGACATGGTTGTGATGGGCGCAGGAAACATCTATCCGGTGCTCCTCGAGAAGCTCGTGGAGCCTGTTGCCGGCTGGCCCAAGGTCTGGCAGGCCGCGGTTCTCCAGAGGGAAGGGCGGGACGTGCTGGAGTTTCGCATTTTGAAAAATGGCGATCTGCACCTGGACGAGTTGCGCAAAAGCATTGAGGAGCAGATCCGAATTCAACAGCCCGGTATGTGGGCCAATCTCCAGTGTGCGATGTATTGCATCGACGTCAGAGAGGTTATGCCAACGCAATCCAAACAACCGAGAAAGGTGAGCTGGCTTGTCGACGAACGTTAAACGCCCGAGATTATTTTGCGACTTTGACGGCACGATTACCCGTCAGGACGTCATAGATGTGCTGCTCGAAACGTATGCCCAGCCTCGCTGGCGCGATGTCGAACAGGAATGGATTGACGGTCGAATCAGCTCACGCGAGTGCCTGGACCGCCAGATGGCGTGCACGCGCGTAAGCGAGGCCGATCTCGATGACCTTCTTGGCGGTATCGAAATCGATGAAGGCTTTCAACGCCTCGCCTCCTGGGCCAGGGATTACGGCTTTCCGCTCATTGTGTTCAGTGACGGATTCGATTGGATCATCGAGCGAGCGTTCGCGCACAACTCCATTGACGTCGCGGCGCTCGGCATCCGGATCTTTGCGAGCCACTTCGAGTTTGTATCGGGAGTTCCGAAATGGAGCTTCCCTCATGCGAAGGGCTGCGCGCATGGATGTGGCACTTGCAAGCCCGGTATCATTCACCGCCTGACGACTCCCGATACTGTACCTGTGGTGATCGGCGATGGGCGATCCGACATTTTCGCTGTTGATGCTGCCGATATGGTTTACGCCAAGGGGTGGCTGCAGAGTCATTGCAAGGAACAGGGTATTCCGTTTCATCCATTTCGCAGCCTCAGCGATGTGCTTGCGCACCTGAGTGCAATCTACGACCCTGCCATTATGAGGAACACAGTATGAATGACGACATCCTGTCGAGGGACAGCCGCTACTGTTCCTTCGGCGATACCGTTCACTACGCGAAACCGCCAAAGGTTTTCAGCGCCTGCGAAGGCTCTTATTTGTACGACGAGGCGGGTATACCATATCTCGACTTGCAGATGTGGTATTCAGCGGCAAGCTTCGGCTACCGGAACGAACGACTGCGGAACGCGATGGTGAAACAGCTGGACACGTTGCCGCAGCTTGCCTGTCAGTATCTGCACAAGGAAAAAGTCGAAGTGGCTTCCGAGATTGCCAGAATCTGCGAAGACCGCTTTGGGACGCCGGGCCGTGTGCACTTCAACGTCGGAGGATCGCAGGCTGTCGAAGACTCGCTCAAGCTGGTCCGTCGAAATACCGGAAAGAACCTGATGTTTGCCTTCATGGGCGGCTATCATGGCCGCACGCTGGGCGCGAGCGCGATCACTTCGAGCTATCGCTATCGCCGTCCCTACGGTCACTTCAGCGACCGTGCGCATTTCGTGCCGTTTCCATATTGCTTTCGCTGTCCATACGAGAAGAAACCCGAGGACTGTGGTCTGTATTGCGTCCAGCAGTTCGAGCGGCTTTTCGAGTCGGAATACTACTCGATGTGGGATTCGAAAGCGGGTGAATGCGAATTCGCAGCGTTCTATGTCGAGCCCGTTCAGGGCACGGGTGGTTACATCATTCCTCCCGAAGGTTACCTTCCGGCGTTGAAGCGAATACTCGACGAACACAAGATCCTGCTCGTGGACGACGAGATCCAGATGGGTTTCTACAGGACCGGAAAGTTTTGGGGCATCGAGAACTTCGGAGTGCGTCCGGATGTCGTGGTCTTCGGCAAGGCTCTGACGAATGGCTTGAATCCGCTTTCTGGATTGTGGGCAAGAGAAGAATTGATCAGTCCTTCGAAGTTTCCTCCGGGCTCGACCCATTCCACGTTTTCCTCCAACACGCTCGGCACGGCGGTCGCCCTCGAGGTGTTGCGGATGATTGCCGAATCGGACCTGGAGAAAACAGTGAAAGAAAAAGGGGCGTACTTCCTGGAGCAGCTGCAAATGCTCAAGCGGAGGCGGCCCGGAGTTGTCGGCGATGTCAGCGGTCTTGGCCTTGCGCTGCGCGTTGAGTTCTGCAAGCCCGATGGTTTGACACCAGACCGGGAGTTGACGGACCGCATTTTTCAGGCCGGCCTCAAGGGTGACCTGGACGTGGATGGCAGGAAGTACGGCCTCGTGCTGGATGTGGGCGGGTATTACAAGAACGTCATCACCATTGCGCCCGCTTTCGATATCGAGCGCAGTGAAATCGACCTTGCCGTTGGTTTGCTGGATCGCCTGATCAGCCGGTGTGAGTAGGATGGTGAGGAATGGGGGTGAGGATGAGGATGAGGAATGGGAAATGGATGGGAATGGGAAATGGATGGGAATGGGAAATGGATTCCCCTCCTTGCAAAGGAGGGGTGGCCGCGCCATCAAGAAAAAGTTCCCCTTCCGAAAAGGGCGCGGACGGGGTGGTCGCTCACACACCATGTATCAAAACGCATTCCGCAACGTAACTTGTAAGCGACCACCCCCGTCTGCGCCGCTTCGGTGGCTTCGCAGCATTTTATTAATGGCGCAGCCACCCCTCCTGTTTCAGGAGGGGAATCCATCTTCCATTTCGCATTCTCCATTTCGCATTCTCCATTTCGCATTCTCCATTTTCCATTTCTCATTTCCCATGTCTCACTTCTAATTTCCCTTTCCCTTTCGCATTCCCCCTTCGCATTCCCAGACCCATTGTCCCGCCCCCGCGTCACCTCTGCTCGAAGGGGGGCAGATGCCCGGGGATGATCCGGCCGCGAAAGCGGCGGACTGTTTCGGTGCTTGCCTCGAATTCGTTCGGATTGGTGGGCGGCATCCGGCTCAGACAGGTGTGTTCGGTCGTGAGTGCGTCACCAGCCATGAGTACTGGTTCAGGATTTGAAACGACAATTCCGCAGTGTCCCGGCGTATGTCCGGGCAGTGGCATCACACTGAGACCCTCCGGCAAGCCGTGATCCTCATAGAACTGGATCTCATCCCAGCGAGAGAACAAATCCCTTCGACAAATCCTTCGAGCGAGCTGGATGAAGGCAACTGCCTGTTCCAGCGTGGGGCCGGAAAGTTGTGGAAAGACACTCGTGATGAAGCGAACGTCGTCTTCGTCCTCAATGAGATTGTGGTAAAGCCGGTCCGCCCAGCGAAACTCTGCTTTTGATGCCAGAAGCACTGCCTCGGTCAGGATCGGGTGATTCGCCGCGTGGTCGATGTGCAGATGCGTGTGAAGAACGTGGGTGATATTCTGCGGCTGGACACCGTGCTCTGCCAGCGCAGTCACGAGCTGTGTTCGCGTGCGCGGCCATCCGGAGTCCACCAGAACAAGCAGATCACGGTTGCGTAAAAGGGTCACCGCCGCCTGAGTGGGGTTACCCTGCAGCAGGATGTCGATCTTCCAGTTGTTTTCCGCTCTGTTCATAGACGACGGCCGATGGTGATAAAGAGTCCGCCCTCGCGGCCAAGCGAGTGCATCCAGCCGAGCTGCGCCAGCCAGCCCTCGAGCCGCCAGTTGTCGGCGGCCGGCGCGAAGAGCTCCTCCGGTTCCTCGCCGATCATTGCGCTGGGATACGCGCGCACGTATTCGACTTCGTTCTCTTCGAACCAGGTCTGCACCTCGGCGAGGGTGTGGCGATGCTCCTCTGGATGCTGATACTGGTCGCGCAGCCATGCTTCGCGCCGTGCCGGCTCGTGCTTCCGGTCCTGCAGCACGGGGTCGAAGGGGACCACTCGAAACCCGGACAACCGCGCCACCATGCGCCGCAGCCGCAAAGGAATACGCGCGAAAGCATTGTAGAGCCCGAGCACAATTATTCCGCCCGGTTTCGCGAGCTGCGCCATCCGGGCGAACGATGCACGCGGGTCCGGTGTGTGGTGCAGGACGCCTGACGAGTACACCACGTCAAACGAGCCAGGCCGTAAACCAGGCCGGCACAGGTCCGTCTCGACAAACCGCGCCCGATCGATTCCGAATCGATGCGCTGCTGCCTTGCCCAGCAGAAGCGATGCCCGCGAGAGATCGGCACCAATCACAACTCGATCCGCACGCGCCAGGTAAAGGCTCATCTGCCCGGTTCCACATCCGATTTCCACGATTCGGGCGTCACCGGGAACCTCGCGATCCAGCAGGCGCGCAAACTGGCTTCGTTCCGCCCTCGCGCGCAAGCCCACCAGACTGTCGCGCGGCGGATAGCCTGGAAACGGAGCATACTCGTAGAAGCGGCGCACGATATCGGTGCGCGCGTCGCTTTCGAGACGAAGGTTGGGAATCCCATCCGGCGCTTCGTAGCGTGCCTCACAGTTCCGGCACGACCAATCCCCGGCAAGCGCACCCATGCACGCGGGACAGGCAAGTAGCTCGGTTGAAGTATCCACGCCTCAGAAAATCGAATAGACGAATGGAGCCAGAGCTTCGACGCTCATGGCTATGCCCAGCAGCAGTCCGGTCAAGCACAGAAAGATGGCGAGCGGCACAAGCCAGCGTTTACCGAAGTCGCTGCGCCACAATCCGCGCGTCAGATCTGCAATGCTTCCGCCCGCGCTTCCGAGGACGATCAACTGACGTCCGATCTTTCCGCGCTTTTTGATCATGTGCCCGTCTCCTTGAACCTCGCCATCGACGAAGCCCGCTTAAGAACTAAAGTTCGCCCAGCCACCAATATATCGATTCCCGAACGCCGGAATGTCGAATAGCCTTCAATGGCGCGATTGACAATCGGTTCGCCGGCGAGATTGAACGAGGTGTTGAGCAGTACAGGGATGCCGGTGCGCCGCCCGTATGCCTCGAGCAGGGCGTACAGCTTCGGCGACATCTCACTCTCGAGTGCCTGCACGCGCGCGGTTCCGTCGACATGCATAATTGCTGCCAAACGCGCCCGCCACTCCGGCCGTACCGGGAAAACGCCCGACATGAAGCGGGCCAGGCGCAACCCGCCCGGCGGCAGCGCGAAATAACGGCTGGCGGCTTCGATCGGCACGACAGGCGCGAACGGCCGGAATTGTTCGCGGTACTTGATGTCGCGGTTCAACCGGTCACGCATTTCGGCCTTGTGCGGAGCCGCCAGAATGCTGCGGTGGCCCAGAGCCCGCGGTCCGAATTCGGAGGCGCCATCCATCCAGCCGACGATACGGCCCGCGGCCAGATCGTCGGCGATCCGCTCGATCAACGAGTACTCGTCCAGTTCTTCGACAAGCTGGCTGTCTTCGTGTGCCACTTTTGCCAGCCCGGTCCCGTCAACCGGCGGCCCCCAGAACGGGTGATCCGGGACTTCGCGGTCCGGGTTGCGGAAGTGGATACGGTCCGCATAGAGCGCGGCGCCGAGCGCGCAGCCGGCATCGCCGGGAGCGGCCGGGACGAAGACGCGCTCGAAGCCGGACTCGGCAAGGATCCGTGCGTTGGCGACGCCATTCAATGCCACACCGCCGCCAATACAAAGATCCGCCATGCCCGTCTCGCGCTGAAGACTGCGGGCCATCTCAACCAGAGTGTCCTCGAGAACTCGCTGCACGCTGCAGGCGCAATCCGCGAACCGTTGGCCCCTCGGGGTCTCCAGGTCAATCGGCTCAGACGAGTCACGCGGCGGTCCGAACAAGTCCACGAAACGCGAGGAAAAGGATCGTTCGGCCGTGGTCTGATACTCGAAGTAATCCAGGTCCAGCGCGAACGCGCCGTCCGGCGTGCGGTGAATCAACTTGCGAACGTGATCCACCATCGTCGGGCGGCCGTAGGCGGCGAGCCCCATAACCTTGTACTCGTCTTCGTTCACCGCGAAGCCCAGGTACGCCGTGAACGTCGAGTACAGCATTCCCAGCGAATGCGGAAACCGGATCTCGCGCAGAAGTGTAATCGCCGCGCTTCCGTCCGGACGCCGCTCGCCGTGGCCGATCGTGAGTGTGGCCCATTCGCCCACACCGTCAGCCGTCAGGATGGCGGCGCGGCGCGATGGCGAAGTCAGGAAGGCAGCGGCCGCGTGCGACTGATGATGTTCGGTGAACAAGATCTTACGCGCCGGCACGCCCAGGTGAGATGAAATGATCCCGCGCACCCAGATCTTCTCGCCGAGCAGATTCCTCATAGCCCGTGGGAACGCGCGCCAGGAGTGCGGGAAGGAGCGTAGCGCACACGTCAGGATTCGTTCAAAGACCACGGCATCGAGCTCCTCGGGTTTGACACCGCCGTGCTCGAGGCACCAGTCGATCGCCAGGAGCGGGAAGGCGGCGTCGTTCTTGCGCCGCGAGAGACGTTCCTCCTGCACGGCGCAGACGGGCACGCTATCGATCACGAGTGCTGCCGCCGAATCGTGGTAGTGTGCTGAAATCCCGAGAATCTTCATCTCAATACTGGCTACCCATCGAATTGTTGCGTTTGGCAGAGATCGGAGTCCAACCGACTGGCTCCCGCCGCGCGGCGCGCTTGGCGAGCCAGGCGAAGGGCGGCAGTAAAACGAAGTATTGGATCGTGAGCACGATCGTGCCAATGACGCCCGCCAGCGCCGTTGCAAATCGCAAGTACCCTTTCCAGAGGCGGCCAAGCCGCGACCACCACAGCCGACTCCGATAGCGCTGCGGTGATACACGGGTGAGCTGCGAATAGGTGTAGTTCATGTGAAATGCCTCATCACTCAGAACCTCGTCGAAGATCGCGCGGGTTGCAGGGTCGTGTCCCAGCACTTCGCGATAAATGGCAAATCGGCTGGCGGCGGCCTTCTCCGACAAATGAAGGAAGGCGAGCAAAGCGTCATCCGGGGTATTGTCCACCCGCAAGTCGTCCAGTCCGCGCTCGCCGGGCGCGAACCAGTTCGCCTGAAAGGCGGGATTCGAGCGCGATGGGAAGGAGCACAGAAGGCCTCTGCCCCGCTGCCGAAACAGCTCGGCGTGGCGCTGTTCGTCGCTTGCGTGCGCCAGGTAGAGCCTGCGCAAGAGTGGATCCGGTGTGAGTTCCGCGGCGCGCGAAAGATCGCGGCCGCCGTCGGCTTCGGTTTCCGCGAAACGCAACAGTTTGCGGGCTCGCCGTTCGGCGTCGGACCAGATCCAGCTGTGGATCGGACGGAGGATCCTGTCTAGCCGGGTTGCGCAGACCTTCGGTGATACGGATCGCGTCACTCTTCGTATAATAACTGGATAATCTCAGGTTCGCCACTGTAGCGGCGGTCTGTGACCGCCGACAATACAGCAGGTGGCTAGATCGCCGGCGGTCATAGACCGCCGCTACAGCAACGATGTTGCCAAAACTCACCGAGATCACGGTTACCCTCGTCGGTATCGCTCTCGCTGCGTGTGCCATCGTCTTTGATGGGCGATGGCTTGACGCGCACTTCTTACCGTCTTTCTTCGTTTCGCGTTCCGTATACGTACTTGTGGCATGGCTGATGCGTGTCGCAACAGCAGCAATCGGAGTGGCGCTGGTTCTTTTTTTACGCCGGCGAATTGGGAACTTCGTCGTGCGCACTCAGCGGCGCCGGCTCCTTGCGTCCGGGGCTCGGGTGACGCTCGCTGTTGTATTGGCATTCGGAACAAGTGAGGCGATTCTCCGGCGGACATACCATCGCGCCGCGGAGGAGGTGCCGGCCTGGGAGGAACCGCTGCGTCATTCCGACCGTCGGCTCGGCTGGGTTTTCGTGCCGGCGCGCAGCGGGCATAGTACTGTCGCAGGCCGTGTGATCGAGTATGCCTTCGATCCGGCGGGATATCGCGTACGCCGCGCCGATCAGCCGGTGGATCCTGAGCGACCGACGGTCGTATTTACCGGTGAATCGGTCATGGTGGGAGAGGCTCTCACCTGGGAGGAAAGCGTGCCGGGGCAGGTCGAAACCCTCATGAGCACGCAGAGTGCAAATCTGGCAGTCAGTGGCTTCTCGACGGACCAGGCCTACGTGAGGCTTCTGGAGGAGCTTCCGCGCTTTCGCCAGCCGAAAGCCGTCGTGTCGCTGTTCACACCGGCACTCTTCGACCGGAATCTCAACAGCGACCGCCCACATCTTGGGCCGGGGCTTGTCTGGCTGCCACCGGAACCGCGATGGCGCCTGGCGGCGCTTGCCGACTTGCTCGTCCCGTACCGCAGTCACGAGACGATCGAACGGGGAATTGACGTGACCCGCGCGGTGCTGCGTGCGACCGGCGATCTGGCGCGCTCGCGTGGAGCCGTGCCCCTGATTGTCGTGCCTCAGTTCACACCGGAGGAACCCACGGAGCGGCTGCTGCGCCAACGGATCCTCGATGAGGGCAGCATCCCGTACTTACTGGTTGAACTCGACTCAACCTGGCGCGTGCCGCGCGACTGGCATCCCGACCGCCGCGCGGCCCACGCGATAGCGGCCGCCATTGTGGCCCGCCTGAACGCGGGCTAAAGCCCGCGACTACATTGGGGACAACGTAGAGATAAACGTGGGGGACGAACGCGGAAACGAATTTGGTTCCCAAATGTAGTCGCGGGCTTTAGCCCGCGTTTGTTACTATGATGCCGCGATTTTTCCACCCGATAATCGAAGGAGACCCCATGCATAAACAGCGCACATCGCGTCGCGAGTTTGTGAAATCGAGCGCCGTGGGACTCGTTGCGGCTGCTGTCGGCGGCGAGCCCCAAAGTGTGGTTCGAAGCGGCAGAGGCAACCGCACCCTGCTCAAAGGCGGCATCGTGCTCACTCTTGACCGCAATATCGGCGACTTCGAAAACGCGGACGTGTTGATCGAAGGCAAAAAGATCATTGCGGTCCAGCCGAATCTCAAAGCGGATGCTCAGGTGATTGATGCCTCGGGCATGATCGTCATGCCGGGTTTCATCGACACGCACCATCACCAGTATGAAACCGTCTTGCGGAGCATTCTGGCCGACGGCCTTCTTACAGGCCCGAAGAGTTATAATTCCGAAATTCAGGCCATCCTTACTCCGGCCTACAGGCCGGAAGACGCACAGATCTCGGAGCTCGTTGCTTCCCTCAGCCAGATCAATGCGGGCGTCACGACAGGAGTCGATACCTCACAGGTGTCGCACACGCCGGAGCATACCGACGCCTGCATCGATGGCCTCGCCAAGGCGGGACGCCGGACGCTGTTCGCCTACTCGCAGGGTGTAGGTCCAGGAGTCAAATATCCGCAGGACATCCGCCGGCTTCGAACGCAGTACTTTTCGTCCGACGACCAGTTGCTGACGCTGGCCATGGGTGGAGGCCCGGACGCCAATGTCTGGAGGCTCGCCCGGGAGGTCGGTGCGCCCATCGTCAACCATATCGTCGGTAACGCGGCGGCGTTGGAGCAATTGGGAGCCGCCAAAATGATGGGCCCGGACAACGAATACATCCACTGCGTCCGGCTGACCGAGGCTGCCTGGAAGTTCATTGCCGATACTGGTGGAAAAGTTTCGATCGCAACCGCCATCGAGATGCAGATGAGGCATGGGATGCCTCCGATTCAGACGGCGCTCGATCATGGCGTCCGGCCGAGCCTCAGCGTCGACGTCGAGACGAATATGGCAGCCGACATGTTCACGGTGATGCGGGCGACTTTTACCCTCCATCGCACGCTGCTCAACGAGCGCGCCCTGGCGGGCGAACAGAACATTCCGCCCCTGCTCTCGTGCCGCCAGGTGCTGGAGATGGCGACGATCAACGGCGCGCGCGACAGCCATCTCGATCACAAGGTCGGAACACTCACACCTGGCAAGGAGGCCGACATCATCATGTTGCGGACGGATGTAATCAATGTGACACCGCTGAACAATGCGCCCGGCGCCGTGGTGACGCTGATGGATACCAGCAACGTCGACACCGTTTTCATTGCAGGGAAGCTCATGAAACGCGGCGGCAAGCTGCTGGGCGTCGATTTGCCGAGGATCCGCCGGACAGTCGAGGCCTCGCGCGACGCCGTCCTTAGGCGTGCCGGGTATACAAGGAATCTCTTCGGCTCATGTTGCATGCCCGGTTCATGATGCCTTGGAAGTACAATCAGGAACGGAGGTCGATATGAACGCAAAACGATTCCTGACTGTAAGTCTGATTGTTTTCTTGATTAGTTTTGCCGGTTCTTCGTTTGCCCAGACCAAAGGTAATGCCAGCAAGGCGCCGAAGGCACAGACCACCGCGCCCGCAGCTTCCAAATCTGCAAAACCTGCTTTGATCGATCTGAATTCGGCCAGCAAGCAGGAACTCATGACGCTGCCGGGGGTTGGCGATGCCTACGCCCAGAAAATCGCCTGCTTCCCGAACGCCTGCGGCGAGAATTTGGCTTCCGATGGAGCCGCCGGCGTGAAAGGTGGCTAGGTAGAATGGCTTCCGTCTCCAGACGGACGCGCGGGTACCTTCCGTCGATCCTATGCAGCAGCCCGATCGCGACGTTGTCTCACGTGCGCGCTCTCGTACAGAACGCGGGCTAAAGCCCGCGACTACATTTCAGACATGGAACCGACCGATGTAGTCGCGGGCTTTAGCCCGTGTTCTGTACGAGAGCGCGCACGTGAGACAACGTCGCGATCGGGCTGCTGCATAGGATCGACGGAAGGTGCCCGCGCGTCCGTCTGGAGACGGAAGCCATTCTACCTAGCCACCTTTCACGCCGGCGGCTCCATCGGAAGCCAAATTCTCGCCGCAGGCGTTCGGGAAGCAGGCCGATTCCGATCGCACTTCCGAAAAACAAAAGAGTGCCTTCGATCGACGGTGAGAAAAGAGCCCGGGCAATTTCTCGAGCCGTGTCGTTCACGGTGATGGCGTTGCTTTCCAGCATGCGGTTCAAGTAGGAGCGGCAATCCGCGAATGTGGGAGGAATCATACTTTCGGGTATCGCGAACAGCTTGGCGACAGTCAGGCTGTCGCGGTAATACCGCTCATGATCGTCGTTGGAAAGTCGTGAAACAAACGAATCGTACACGAGCAGAGTCGAGTCGGTAATCGTGCTCAGGACCCAGAGTTTCAATTCCGGATCGTTCGCGTCGTATGGCGTTCCAGGAGGAAAGATGCCGGCCTGTTCCCGCAGCGCACCATGCACCTGTTGATGCCTTCGGTTGATCGACCGGATGACCCGGAGCGCAAAATCCCGGCTTCCAAAAGTGATGGCTGCGGCCGCCATCGAAGTCCGGTAGAGCCGGGCGAAGCGATGCAAGTGAAATTGGCTGTGCTCGGCCACGCCCGCCGCAATCAGCGGATGCGCGATCTGCATCAACACCGCACGAGGGCCGGCCAGGCCGCTGGCCAACTCACGATTGACGCGCCAGAAAACGGAAGCCGGCGAGAAGAGTGGTGGGCCCATGCCTTCATTTTCGCCCAGTTGGGCAGCGTTTTGCGATTTATCAATAACTTGCAGCGACTTGCAGTGCTCGTGGTCCCCTTTAACAACTTTTTACATCCAAAAATTCCCGACCCTCGTCCAGACTCAGCCAGACGCGCTACCGTAATCGGCGTGTGGGAGGAAGAAACATGCGTATCACGACTGCTATTTTGCTCTGCTTATTATTTGCTATCGCCGGCTGGTCTCAGACCACAACAACTCAAACCGTCTACCGTGAAAGCACGAATATTGTCGATGACAGTGGAAACCTGCTCGTCATCGATACTGGATTCACTTATACAGCGACCGTAACAACTGCTACACCAGGCGGATTTTTTCCACGGGGAGCACGAGGAACGCCGCACACACGCCTGATATTGATGCACACCGCCGGTGCGCCGCAAACCCTCGAATTCGACGGTGGTTTTGAATTGGTCGGAGTGGGAACGCAGGCGATCTATGCCGTCGTGACGACACTGACAACGACGACGTCCGGAACGACATCCGCGCAAAGGTTGATTGCCATCGTCGGCAACCAGGCCCTTCCGGCAAACGTGTCGGGTTTCCCAGGTCTTGCAGTCACCTCATCCCATGTGCGGCTCGGTGGCGGAGACACGCTCTCGATCATTACGCCGGCCATACGCGCAACGAGTACAACGGCGGCTACCCCCAGACAAGCCCAGATTGTGCGTTTCAATGGCACAACGTTCGCTGTCCTCAACAGCGGCCCGCTGCCTCTGTAGTGAGCAGTGTCAACTCGTTGCGTTCTAAGCCGCGAAGCGGCGACAGAGTGTAGCCCCGGGCGCAAGCCCGGGGTTGACGGTTGTCCTGGATTTCCAGCCCCAGAGGGGCGAAAGACTCAAATGGACTCCATCAATCTTGCGCCCCTACCGGGGCCGGGATTTCCACGCTATTTCGATCCACGGGCTTGCGCCCGTGTCTACATTCTTATGCCGCTCCGCGGCTGCGTGATCAACGTGGGCGCAGCAGCGTGCGGAGCGCATCGATCCGTCCGGTAGAGCCGGTAAACAGCCCGTCGGGGAATCTGCGATAAGCCAGAATCGTTCGATAGATTCCCTGGTACGCCATCGAGTTAAGTCCCAGGCCCGCTATGTACTGCAAGCGCAGGTTCATGTCGTTGTTGATTTGCGCATGGACGAGCAGGGGCTGCAAATCCGATGCCCGTCCGGCATACGTCGCGAACAACTCGACTGCGGCATGAAATCCGACTTCACTCAACGATTGCAAAACAGCAGCGTAGCTGGGGTCGTCGAGCCGCTTCTGCACATCATCGACATCGAGGACGCTGGGCCCCGCCTGGCCTATCAGGACGAGATCATAACCGTCGCCGTTCAGATTGTTGCTCCAGACGGTGCCGCCCGGAAACACTGCGAAGAATGTGGCGAGCTCGGTTTTGATTGTTTCCGGATCGCTGTCGTAAATAGGAAGCCATTGCGCCACGATGCCGCCTGGATTCAGACGGCCTTTCACCAATTCATAGTACTCCTTCGAATAGAGTGTTGAAGTGCCTTTCACCCAGGGATGTATGGGATCGGTCGTAATCACGTCGAACTTGTCGCGCGTCGTAAAAATGTAGTGCCGGGCGTCGTCGTAAACGATTCGGGTCCGGCGGTCATTCAGGACGTTGTAGTTTTGCGTTCCGAAATATTTTGTCGAGGCCGGTGGGATTTGAGACTCGAGTTCGCAGATGACAATGTTTTCGACTTCCGGGTACGTGACAAACGATCCGGCAGTGACTCCCGCCCCGAATCCCACAGTAAGTATGGAGCGCGGATGGGGATGAATGAGCGCAGGCACGTGTCCCATCATTCGCTCGAGGCGCATGTCCAGCGGTGCCGTGGATGCTTCAGCCTTCCCACTCACGAAAAACTGGCGCTGTCCTGCACGCTCTGCAATCAAGAACGATGAGTTGATTCCTTCGCCTCTGTAAAGAACCGTTGTGGGATGCTCTCGATCAAAATCAAAGGCTCGCATGATCGGCGCCAGGCGCCGTCCGTATGCCACAACTGCCCAGGGTACTTCCGAAATCAGCGGCGTCAGGACTGCGGCAAGAACGATGGCAGCGGCTATGGTTGCGTAGCGTGCCGCGCGCAACCGCGGGACGCCCGAGACGGATAGCGTTGCAGCGACCGCTGCAACAGCGGATAGCCCAATCAGGAATTGTTGTGATGTACGCGTTCCCACGGTTGGAATCAGAACCAAACTGAAGAGGAGCGCTCCGGTGACGGATCCTGCCGTGTTGGCCGCATAAATTTCTCCCGAAAGCCTTCCGGGATCTTCTCCCGGCGCCGCCGCCGCGGCCAGCGCTAAAGGAAAGCTGGCGCCCCATAAGAGTGTTGCCGGGAAGATTGCCCACACGCAGCGAACCAGGTCGATTTCGAAGTTGAACCATGGATTCAGCGAAAGCCATGGATCGATCGGCCAGTAGGGTAACGAATGCGACAGCGTGTAGCCGGTCCATGCAATTGCAACAGCCAGGAGAATCTGGCAAGCGGCGAGTGCCGACCAGGCATGTTGTGCGTGCCGGGCCAGGACAGAGCCCGCGCCGCTGCCCGCCCACAATCCAAACAGGAAAACGGCCAGAATGATCGAAAACGTGTAGACGGTGCCGCCTAGCAGAAGGGACAGCAGTCGGGTCCAGATAACCTCCGCGCCCAACGCACACAGTCCCGACAGGCCGATCGAGACAAGTACGAGCCACCTGCGGGTAGAGCGGCGGGCATCGAGTAGCCTGCTCTCCTCGTCAACACCCCGCTCCGCGGTCTGAGGGAACCGAGCTGCGGCCACAAAGCTGATCGCCGCGACTAACAGATTGACGGCGGCCGCGGCGTAAGTCGCCACCGCCATGTCGTAAACTCGCAGCAGATAGAATCCGGCCAGGAGGCAGCCGAACACGGCTCCGGCGATGTTTCCGCTATAAAGGAATCCCACCCACGAAAGACCTTTCGGAGTGGTCCTGACCCAGCGGGCGATCGCAGGCAGTGAGGCTCCCATGAGCACCGTTGGCGGAAGCAGGCAGACTGCTGCAATCACCCCGCGCACTACAAGTCCGATGAGGCCCTGAGCTGCGGCCGCCACGTACATCCGGCCGACCAGAGGAACCGCGAACAACACAATGAGACCCAGAATCCCTATACCGGACTCGATCACTCCGTAAACGCGCAAAGGGTGCAGGCCCTGGGGAACCATGCGCGGCAGCAACGCGCTTCCCAGACATAATCCGCCCATGTACGCGGCCAGGAGCAGTCCAAGAGAAATCGCCGACGAACCAATCACCAGCTGGAGCAATTGAAACCAGACGATTTCGTAGATCAGCGCTGCGCAGCCGCTGCCCGCCAGAAGCAGGATCAGCAGAGGAAGGATGCGGGAGCCGTTCGCGTCAGATTTCATTCATGAGATGGCCAGGGCACGAATCCTGTTGTTTTCGCTGTCGGCGACATATAACGTGCGGCCGTGGATGCACACGGCATGAGGCCGGGAGAGCTTGCATTGAGCAGGATCACCATCGGGGCCATCGCCGCGCTGGCCGGTGCCAATGAGGGTTGAAATGATTCCGTTGCGCAAGTTGATCTTCCGGATGACATGGTTCTCGCAGTCGGCAACGTACATTGTTCCCCCATCGTCGGAAATGATGAGGCCTTTGGGTCCGGTCAGCCCACCCGCTCCCAATGAGCCAAACCGGGCGGCCAGGGCAGGTCCGCCGTCGCCAGAGTAACCGCTATCGCCATTTCCAGCGACTCGTTTGAGCCGGCTCTTTCCAGGGTCGAGCAGGAAAATGCTGTTGCCCTCTCGGAGTGCCAAATACCATTTGCCGTTGCGCGTGATCTCGAGCGATCGAGGTCCGGGTAGCGGAGTTCCCGTGAAAGCGCCCTCGTCAGGAGCGCGATCGTCCTTACCGTTTCCCGCGAATGTCGTGATAATGCCTGTCTTCGCGTCCACCCGGCGCAGGCGGTTATTCAGGGGGTCACATATATAAAGGTTATCGGACCGATCGAGCGTGATGCCGTGCGGCTGGTTAAAGAGCGCCTTTGTTGCTGGACCGCCATCGCCGCCATAGCCGTTCTTTCCCGGTGTTCCTGCCACGGTGGAAATGATTCCGGACTTCATGTCGACGCGCCTGACGATATGGTTGTCACGTTCGTCGATGTAAAGGTTCCCCTTGCTGTCAAACCGCACTTCATGAGGGGCACTCAACTGAGCCGACTTTGCGGGACCGCCATCGCCGGAAAAACCTTTCGTCCCGGTGCCTGCCACAATGGACAACCTGGATGTTCGAAAATCCCATCGAAGCACCCTGCTGGTCCCGAAATCCGAAAAGTACATGGCGCCGTCCGGGCCAATCACCATATGAAAAGGATTATTCAACTGTGTGTGGTCTGGGGCGTCGCCCTCCAGGGCGACGCCCCTCGCTCCTGTTCCCACGACAGTAGTGACCCGGCCTGCAGCCACGCTCTGAGCAAAGGCGGTCCGCGCCAACAGTAGCGTGCCGTACTGGAGGAATTCCCGGCGGCTTTGCGAAATGTTCACGACAACCTCCAATGTCCGCGATTCGACTGCCCGGCTCTTTCGAACGTAGTCCTGCCGA
>QHXD01000859.1 GCA_003223895.1 Acidobacteriota bacterium | reverse complement strand
GTGTGTAATGCCTGCGTTTTATGCGTTCTATGCGTTCAGTGCGTTAGTAAAGTCTGGAAGTTACGGAAACATGGAGGGCTCGAAAGTTCAAGTCCCCCCTCCGGCATAAATCCGGTGGAACTAAACTTCGTCCGCAGTCTGAGCATTGAGGAGACAGCGGAAGTTGTCGGTGTATCGCCCGGCACCGTCAGACGCGACTGGACGCTGGCCAAAGCCTGGCTGCAACGCGAGATAAACGCAACTGACACACCTTCCGGAAGGTTGAGATCTTGAAATGTAATTAGTCTCTGTTGGTCCGGGTATCGCGATCTTGCAACGCAATGGTGTTTGTGCCTAGGGGGTGTAAAGGTACTGCGACTCCGCTCGGATGCGATTCTGCGCTCTCTTCAGTCGAACCTTCGTTCCAAACAGAATTGTCTCGGTGGTCATATCCATCGCCTGCCCAGACGTGGATATTCGAATCGTCGGCCCAGGATAATAATCACCCGAATATACGACATGCTTTGCTCCACCCGGCGATTGCCCAATCGTGCGGTGTCGAACCCGCAGGCTGGCGATCGCTCCACTGTCTCAGGTCTCCCGAAAAGTCTTCGTCCAGGAGCACTCCATAACTGGATCGCATCGTTTGATTGGAAGCGAAGCCGGAGTACGGAAACTCATGGCGATATACGGACTGAGATCGGTGAGCCGGCCTCCTTCCGGATAAGGCCACTTCAGAAGAACACCGTCGATGGCAACCGCAGTGAGTTCGACCCTTCCGGAAGGCGCGTCCACACGTTCGAGCAAGTTTCCGTTGGCATAAGCCTCGACGGAGTGAACGCTGCCGCCAAAGCACAGAGCAACGTTTCGAACCGGTTCGGAAAACATGAGCCAGATGTCGCCATCCAGCCACAATGCTTTCTCAGTGTGGTACTCCGAGACCGGCAAGGCCAAAACCTCGCCGCTCATTTCGGCGACGAAGTTTATTTCGCCTCTCTCGAAAATAGGCCCGAACGGCGTGCGTTCCGGGACGTCTTGCCACTGATCAGCGCCGGGACTGCTGTTCGAGAGTCACCTCGAACCGGGCCACATTCGATGAAGTCTTAGAGCTTTCATCCACCACCCAAACTTCGTGAGTGCCGATTGATAAAATCAGTGTGTCAATGTCGTGCGTAAATTCGCCACGGTCGTCAGTCATCATTGGTAAAACCGGGAACTCGGTGCCGTCTGGTCTCCGAAGATGAGAATACACGTTGGCTTTCGGAGTGAATCCTGTTCCACGAAGATCGACGTGTCCGCTGTGCTGAACCTTGGCCGGAGAAATAGTAACTTTCGGATTGGTCTGAGCAAAGGATGTGGTGAGGGAAAAGGCGAGTAAGAAAACCTTCAGTATCTTCATACCTTGAAACAACGTGGTCGCGGGCGATTGAACCCGCGACCACATTTTGGAGACTATGTCCAGCTATAGCCCTGCGACCCGATCGGCAGCGAACGGATCCGAATACCGGTCGCGGCGAAGATCGCGTTAGAGATCGCCGGTACCGCCGGTGGTAAGGAAGGTTCGCCCAGACCGGTCGGAGTGAAGTCAGTCTTAAGGAACTTCACTTCGATTGACGCTGGCGCGTTTCTCATACGCGTCGGCTGGTACTGGTTGAAATTACTCTGCACGACGCGGCCCTGGTCGATTGTAATTTCCCACGCCATCATGTGACTCATGGCCTCAATAAATCCTCCCTGGACGAGGTTGGTGGCGTGAGTCGGGTTTACGGTCTGACTTCCAATGTCTATTGCGGACCATACCTTGTTGACTTTCAGCTTCTTCTCGGCAGTGACAGAGACTTCCGCGACATAGGCGACATAGCCGGAATGCGCAAACTGGAATGCGACGCCGAGACCCGTACCTTTCGGAAGCTTGTCACGGCGGTTCTTCCAATCCGACATGTCTCTCACTGTTTCGAGCACGCCGATCGCGCGTTGGGCGTTGAACGGAGCGCCGAAGGAGAGCTGAGGGAAAGTGGGAACAGGCGCCGTCGGATTGGCCAGCAGATCCAGGCGGTACTGCAGCGGATCACTGCCCGCGGCAAGCGCGATTTCGTCGATGAACGACTGCATGACGAAGGAGACGCCGTTCGTGCCCGGCGCCCGCAACGCTCCGGTTGGGATACCGTACGGAGTGATCTGGCCTTCCGACACCCAGAAGTTGGCGACGTGTCCTCTCGGGAATTCGTTCGCCGGAATCACCGACGTGCTGCCGTGGCTGGCAACATAATCCCGGAACGCGATCAGCTTACCGGATGCATCCAGGCCGGCTTTGAAATGGTGGAAGCCCGCGGGACGATAATCGTCGTGACGCATATCGTCTTCGCGCGTCCACAACAGCTTCACCGGCACACTCGGCAAACCAGCTTTGGCGCGCTCGTCGGAGACCAGCCTGGCGATCTTCGAGACTTCGATGTCGTATTCGTTGTACAGGCGCCGGCCGAACCCGCCTCCCGCGCGAACCAGATGGAATGTGACATCGCTGTTCTGGATACCGGCAGGTACCGCAGCATTAAAAAGCTCCGGAGTCTGGCTC
>QHXD01000032.1:14546-22336 GCA_003223895.1 Acidobacteriota bacterium | reverse complement strand
AGACCCCGCCGAAGAAGAAGTTCGTCCCCCAGGGCTCGGGCGAGGGGGGCGATGCTCCAGTCCCCGCCAACGACGCTGTTGCGGCAGCCCTGGTTAGACACACGGCGGGCATCAGTCAACTTGCGATCCCGCCGTACGAAGGTAACTATATGGCTCCCCTTGCAGACATCGCTTTCAACCGGGATGTCGAACTCGTATGGTTCCGGCCGCACGCCCATGTGCGCGGAAAGAGTGTCCAATACAAGCTGATATACCCGGATGGACGAGAAGAAATCGTGCTCAATGTTCCGCGCTACGACTTTAATTGGCAGCTCACATACAGAACTTCGTTGAAGATACCGAAGGGCGCCCGCATGCATGTCGAATTTCGATACGACAATTCGGTGAACAACAAGTTCAATCCCGACCCGGGCAAATGGGTCTATTACGGGGATCAGAGCTGGGAAGAAATGGGAAGCCCGAACATGGGATTCCTCATGGACCGCGACGCCGATGAAAAAGGCTTCATGACGCGGCGGTGATCCCGTCAGGCACGCGTATTGGCTCTTACTGTAGCGGCGCTCTATGAGCGCCGGTTCTTCCTGGAATCAACGAAAATACCGGCGGTCATAGAAGACAGGTGTGAATGAATTGGCAGTTGGGCGTTTGAAACTCCCCTCCTAAGTTAGGAGGGGTGCCTGCGAGGCCATCAAATTCCAGAAAGGCCGAGCAGGCGGGGTGGTTCCAAAGCTCCTGCTTGCAGGGTTTTGCTGGGGAACCACCCCGTCTGCGCCAGGCTTCGGTGGCTTCGCGGCATTTCTTGATGGCGCAGCCACCCCTCCTAACTTAGGAGGGGAATCCTCGCGTCCTGGCAATTCATTCACACCTTCATAGACCGCCGCTACAGCAGTTTTGCAACACCCCCGACATATTCTCCCCGCCAGAAACCTGCAAATCTCCCCAAGCCGGACGACTACGTTGTTCCGAAACTGTCTCTCTAGACACAGATGGAGTAGTCCGAGAGGGCGCCACAGGGTTGGAAGCAGTTTTGCTCGAATTTAACAGCACGTGGGAAGGACTCATGGCAGAACCCGGGCAGCAGCCCAGAAACGGAGAACAGTTGTGTCCTCCCGGTGGTAGTTGGCAGCACCTGGTGGACAACACATACCACCCGCGTCAGTAGGAAGCGGGAGAGCAGTTGGGGGTTTGAAATGTCAGGCTTGAACATCGGTGACCGCGTTGAACTGATCAACGACATCGGGCACCGCTACCATTCCAAGATCGGCGTTATCACCGCCGCAGACCAGCATAACGTTCCTGTACTCAAGGAGTTCGTCGTCAAACTCGCGGATGGCGGCGAAGAGTTCTTTTCGGGTTTCCAACTGAAGAAACCCGCCGCGACACTCGCGCGCCGGCTTCGAGACAGCAAAGTATCGCCTTTTATGTCCGGCTTGCGTGGAGGACCGGGCGACCGTCACATGATTTTCGGCGCCGATGATTTTGACCTTCATTTAAAAGTCGTGCCGACGCCGACACATAAGAAAGTACTCGGACAATTGAGTTCACGAACAACTGTCTGGGACTTCGCCCTGGTGACATTACTCGTGGATGGCAACCCCCGTGAGACGGCAACCACGGATAATTTCGGTGAATTTATACTTCAGGAGGTACCGGCTGGACACGTGAGTATCGAAGTCCTGGTACCCTCGCATTGCATGGTGGCTACATTCGATGCGTGATCCAGCCTGTGCTGGCAAAAATGAACCGCCTCAAAATCGGAGATTATGTAGAAGTCGTCGGTGAGATGGCCGCTTTTTGCAACGCGAAAATCGGAGTCATTGACGCAATCCCGGTACGTGCGATCTCGGTTATCAAGGAATTTACGGTCAAACTAGCGGATGGTACGCTTCGTAATTTCTTTGACTTCCAGCTGAGAACACCTCCGGCGGCACCGGCGTACATGGTTTACGACAGTGCCTCGTCCTCAACGCCAGGTGGAATACGCGGCACGGGTCAGAGCCGGCACTTGAGGTTTGTGGACCAGGAACTGGCGGTCGATATTCACATAAAGAGCGCAGTATGCGGGGAATTTCAGACAATTATCGGGCAGCTTTTCATGATCAGAAAGGCTCCGCAGCATGCAATGGCTACTCTGATTTCCGAGGGAAAGACGAAAGAGATGATCATTCTTGATCGTGCGGGCGAATTTCGGTTCGACGAAGTTCCCCTTGGGAGTGTCTGCATTGAGTTTCTCGTGCCGTCGCGTCGAATTTCGACGGCATTCGAGATGTCCGTCTCGAAGAGCACAGCGTAACAGGAGACCGCAGTGGCGATGAGTGCACCACAGATTTAGGATAAATATGACAGGACGTCAATTTTTACTGACTCTGATTTTGCTTTTGGGCTTCAGCGCACAAGCGCTGGCCAGTCCTCTCCCGCTGATCGTTC
This sequence comes from Acidobacteriota bacterium, assembly GCA_003223895.1. Taxonomy (GTDB): domain Bacteria; phylum Acidobacteriota; class Terriglobia; order 20CM-2-55-15; family 20CM-2-55-15; genus 20CM-2-55-15. The sequence goes on along the minus strand of QHXD01000032.1, from coordinate 19,909 downwards.
AGACTTCCCCGACGGCGAGCATTGCCACTATCGCCACGGTACTTGGTGGCTCGCTCGTGGACACCATTCCCGGTGACAACCTTTATTTGCTCAGCGTTCCGGCTGTGCCGTCGTCGTTTCTGGCGTCTACGCTCGGCATTGAGTGGATGGAGCTGAATATGGGAGTGACCCTGCCTCGCTTTGCTCAAGTCGGAAGACTGACCGTTCCCGCCACCATAGCCGCGGACTGGTACAAGTATCAACCCTCCATGCAATTAATTCGCGCCGGTCCAGCGTCGTCGTACTCCACGGGCCAGGGCGTTGTTGTAGCCGATATCAATTCTCAGGTGGACTACGCGCATCCGGCACTTGTCGGGCACTTGACGAGCGGCTACGACTTCGTGGCCAACCGTCCGTCCGCCTTGACTGCTCTGAATCAAGCTGAGACAGGCTTTTTGGACCAGGCGGAAACCGGGTTCCTGGATCAAGCGGAAACCGGGTTTCTGGACCAATACGGTGCCGGCTTTCTCGATCCGTCGCTTGCGGGTTTCGATATTTCCAATCCCGCTTACAGCCATGGCACGCTTTGCGCGGGTGTCATCGCGGCGATCGCTCCGAACAGCATGATCATGCCGCTGCGCGCATTCGACGGCCTCGGGCGGTCAGACATTTTTACGATCGCGAAGGCCATCCGATATGCCGAAGAGCACGGAGCTCAGGTGATCAACATGAGCTTTGGCACGCTGACGCCATCACAGGCGCTTGGTTACGCGGTCAATCACGCGAGAAATGCAAACATCATCCTGGCCGCGTCCGCCGGCAATAACAACACCGCCGACCCCCAATATCCTGCGGCTCTCAGCGGGGTGTTGACGACCGCTGCGACCGATCTGCTGGATCGGAAGGCTTCGTTTTCGAATTATGGCAGTTCAGTCTTCGTGGATGCACCGGGCGTGAACATCATCTCGACCTACCCGGGGGGTTACTACAGTGTTGTTTCCGGCACATCCTTCAGCGCGCCGGCGGTTGCGGGTACAGCAGCCCTCATTCGTTCGCTGACAACGGCGGGAATCCCGGATTCCATTTCTTCCGGTTCCGTCAACATCGACTCCCGGAACCCCGGTTATGCGAATCAACTGGGATACGGCAGAATCGACGTGCTCCAGGCGGTGCACCCGAACTGATTCAAGACTGCAGCCAGCGAACCCACTTCTGCCGGATCGGCAACAGCTCCGCGTTGCGCCGTTTCCATTCGGCAATGTAGTCGTACGAATCGTTCAAGCTCGCTTCAGTACGAATGATCGCGAGTTCCTCGATCACTAATTCGTAGTAGCGAATCAGTTCGTCCTGGGCCTGGCGGCCCGCAAACGTTTGAGGACGGTTAGACCGGACCACCTGCAGAACAGTCTTGGCCCTGCGATGGCCCTCGATAAAGTACTGCAGGCGCCACAGGTCGTCCGTCGTCTCTTCCGCTTCCTGCATGATCCCAAAGAATCGCGCTTCCGCGTTGTTGATTTCGGGAAGGATCCACTGGCGGTACTGAGGGCGCTCGTTGAACTCGCTGGTCAACGCTAATGCCGTGAAAATCAAAAGAGCGATCGCAGAGAGCAAGGCGGGAAGTTTGTTCCGGCGCAGGTTTTCAACCGCGCCGTATATCAAGGCTTTGATAAATCCGCGGAACGATGTCGGATCCTCAAACAAGCTCATTTCTTCGGTCCCGGTTTCTTATAGTGATTCGGTTCCAGATCCTCCCAGACGGTGGTGCACATGTCCCGCACCGCGAGTGCCGCGCTTGTCTGGTTCCCGGTGCCTCGAAGCTCGCCGGCCCCGCCGCGTTTCGCACTGAGAACCGTCCACAGCCATTCCTGCTCCAGCTCAGGCGTGTCGCTGGTGCCTACCGTGAGCCGGACCTTGAAATCCGGTGGTGTTTTCTTGTCGCCGGTATAGACGATAATCCCACTGCATTCTTCGGAATCTTTGAAGATATCGAGGAACTCCTGTGACAAATCGGCGTCGATAACGGGTCGTGCAGGCTTGATTTCTTTAAGCTCCAATCTGCGTACAGGTGAGTCTTCGGTACTAGCGGTGGTCTGTCGCTCGGGTGCCGGGACAGGAGGCGGCAGGCCGGGAGGTGTCTGGCACGAGGCTAGCAGGACAACGAGGACCAGCACCGGGGGATAACTCATTGTAGCCACTCATTTCTTCTAACTCCCTGCAGGGCCACGGGCAAGCAAAAAAAAAGGATCGTAGCCGCGAATTACGCAAATTACGCAATTCGCGGCTACGATCCCATTTTTTTGATAAAGTTCTCCAGCGAGAGGAACCCCTATGATTTCGCTAAACGTAAATGGAAAACGATATGACGTCGACGTGAGCCCGGACATGCCGCTCCTCTGGGTTATCCGCGACGCGATTGGTCTCACCGGCACGAAATTCGGCTGCGGTCTGTCACAGTGCGGCGCATGCACGGTTCACCTGGATGGCGAGCCTGTTCGTTCCTGCGTTACGCCGGTGTCGAGCGTCGGCGCCCGGAAGGTCACAACCATCGAAGGGCTGTCGCCCGACTCCACGCACGCGCTGCAGACGGCGTGGGTGGCGGAGCAGGTTCCGCAATGCGGCTACTGCCAATCCGGACAGTTGATGTCCGCCGCCGCGCTGCTGGCAAAGAAACCCAAACCGAGTGACGCCGACATCGATGCTGCCATGTCCGGCAACATCTGCCGTTGCGGCACATACCAACGCATCCGCCGTGCAATCCATCGCGCGGCTGGCGTCTAGGGGAGGCGTTATGGCATCGACTCTCAGCAGACGGACCTTCTTAAAAGTAAGCGCGGCCGGTGGCGCTCTGGTTATTAGCGGATATATTCCCGGCCTGAACGATACAGCCGAGGCGGCGGGCTCCTTTGAACCAAACGTGTGGCTCAAAATCGGCGCCGACGACACCGTCACGATCACGCTGTCGCAGCTCGAAATGGGACAGGGCGTGATGACGTCCATGCCCATGCTCGTCGCTGAAGAGCTGGACATCGACTGGAACAAGATCAAAACCGAGTGGGCGCCTGCCGACCCGAAGTACGGCAATCCGAACTTCGGCGGCGCTCAGCTCACCGCGGGCAGCAACAGCGTCCGCGGTATGTGGAAGCTGTTGCGTGAAGCCGGCGGCACGGCGCGAGCGATGCTCGTCACCGCCGCAGCCAAAGACTGGAGCGTAGCCGAAAACACCTGCTCCACGGAAAAAGGCGAAGTCATTCACAAAGCAACCGGGCGCCGGGCGCGTTATGGCTCGCTTGTCGACAAGGCGGCCGCGCTGCCGGTACCGAAAGACGTGTCGCTGAAAGATCCGAAAGACTTTCGCCTGCTCGGCAAGACGATGCCGCGCCTGGACATTCCGGAAAAGGTCAATGGCAGGGCGGTATTTGGTATCGACGTGAAGCGTCCAAACATGCTCATCGCGCGCGTCGTCCGTTGTCCCGTGTTCGGTGGCAAGGTTGCAACCTTCAACGCGGACAAGGCGAAGGAGGTCGCGGGCGTGCGGCACGTCGTGCAAATCAGCAGCGGCATCGCGGTCGTGGCCGACAACTACTGGGCCGCGTCAAAGGGCGCGCAGGCCCTCGACGTGAAATGGAACGAAGGTTCCCTGGCGAACCTGACCAGCGCCGACATCATGAAGAAATACAAAGCGCTTGCAGAACAGCCCGGAAAGGTCGCGCGCAACGATGGTGACGCCGCCGGCGCCGTCAAAGGGGCTGGACGTTCGTTCGAGCGTGTGTTCGAGCTCCCGTTCCTTGCTCACGCGTGCATGGAGCCGATGAACTGCACCGCCGATGTGCGTTCGGATCGCTGCGACGTGTGGGTGCCGACGCAGGGACAGACCGCGTCCGCCGCGGCTGCGGTCGCTGCATCGGGTCTTCCTGCCAAGGCTGTGAATATCCACACCACCTACCTGGGCGGCGGATTCGGCCGGCGGGGCGAAGCGGACTTCGTCACCGACGCGGTGGAGACCTCGAAAGCCACCGGTAAGCCGGTGAAGGTCATCTGGACGCGCGAGGACGACATCCAACACGACTACTATCGTCCGGTCAGCTACGTCCGCATGTGGGGCGCGCTTGATCCGTCCGGGAAGCCCGTCGCATTCATGCAGCGTCTCGTTCAGCAATCCCTGATGAAGCGGCTCGGCCCGCTGCCGCCGAACGGCGTGGACTTCATCTCTGTTGATGGCTCTGCCACTCTCCCATATGACATCCCGAATATCAGGGTCGAATACACGGAGACCGATCCCGGTATTCCTTATGGTTTCTGGCGCTCCGTCGGCGCATCGGTGCAGGGCTTTGTGGTTGAAGGGTTCATCGACGAACTTGCGACAACCGCGGGGAAGGATCCGTACCAGTTCCGTCACGACCTCTTGAGCAAACATCCGCGTCACCGCGCGGTGCTGGATCTCGTCGCGGAAAAGTCCGGCTGGGGCAAGCCGTTGCCGGCGGGACACGCTCGCGGAATCGCCGTCATGGAGGCCTTCGGCAGCATTGTTGGTGAGGTGGCCGAAGTCTCTGTGACCAACGGCGCTGTGCGGGTTCATAAAGTATGGTGCGCCGTGGATACCGGCTGGGTGATCAATCCGGATACGATCAAGGCACAAATGGAGGGCGGTACGATATACGGATTAACGGCGGCCCTCAAAGGGGAGATCACGATTCAGAACGGACGCGTTGCGCAGCATCACTTCAATGACTATCCGATGATCCGGCACAACGAAGCGCCGGAAGTTGAAGTGCACATCGTGCCGAGCACGGAAAAGCCGGGAGGCATTGGCGAACCGAGCACCGCGGTTGCCGCGGGCGCGCTCGCGAATGCGATTTTCGCGGCGACCGGCAAGCGTATCTATACGCTGCCGATTCGCGCCGAACAGCTCCGGGGTTAAAGAAAAACAAATGACCATTGGCTATTGACCATCGACCACTGACAAAGCTTTGTCAATGGTCGATGGTCAATAGCCAATTGTCATTTTGTTTAATCCAGGAAATTCCCCTCTTCCAGCCGCGCTGGCACGTATTCCTCAGTGACGTAGCTGACGTCCTTGCTGATGAGCGCTTCGACCTCGAGTTTGAACCCGTTCTTGAGCATCAGATCGAGTTCTTTCTGCCACGGCTTTTTGTTGGCGAACCATGGATACTGAGCGATCTGCCGGGCCCGCTTGATGTCCTGATCGTTCAACTTGATTTGCACGCTGGGTGTGAGCTGACAGCGCTCGTAATCATTGCTGCGCAAGCCGAGGAACCGGGCGGCCGGGATGGCCATCCGGCGTGATTCGTAGGCGAGATTGATCGATCCCTGTTTGATCACGCTGTAGATGTAGTATCCCCACGGGTCATTATCGAGCAGGCAAT